>CAZEQG010000319.1:0-4389 GCA_964514295.1 uncultured Alphaproteobacteria bacterium | reverse complement strand
CCAGCGCCAGCGGGTGGCGATGGGCCGGGCGATCGTGCGCGATCCGCAGGTGTTCTTGTTCGACGAGCCGCTGTCGAACCTGGATGCCAAGCTGCGCGTGCAGATGCGCGTCGAGATCAAGCGCCTGCAGCGCCGGCTCGGCGTCACCTCCCTCTACGTCACCCACGACCAGGTGGAGGCGATGACCATGGCCGACCGGCTGGTGGTGATGCATGACGGTGTGGCCGAGCAGATCGGCACCCCGATCGAGGTCTACGAGCGGCCTGCCACGCCCTTCGTGGCCAGCTTCATCGGCTCGCCGGCGATGAACCTGCTGCCGGCCGAGGCGGCGGCAGGCCAGGTTGCCATTGCCGGCATCACCCTGCCCGCGCCGGTTGCTGCCGCCGGCCCGGTCACCCTCGGCATCCGCCCGGAACACCTGGAGATCGCCGCCGACGGCCCGCTGCCGCTGGTGGTCGAGCTGGTCGAGATGCTGGGCGCCGACACCCTGATCCATGGCCGCCTTGGCGAAGGCGCCGAGCTGACCGCCCGCCTGCGCGGCATCCACCGCCTCGCCCCCGGCGAAACCCTCCACCTCGCCCCCGGCACGCTCCACCTGTTCGACCGCAACACCGGCGCCCGTCTGGGGTGATCAAGGCGCACGGACGGTGCCGCGCCTCATGGTTCGACCGGGCTCACCATGAGGCGACTGGGGGGACGGTGGCCGATGGCGGCGCTCCTCCCCACCCGTCCATTCCGCCTCACCCTGAGCCCGTCGAAGGGGGAGGCGGCCGCGCGGACGGTGCCGCGCCTCATGGTTCGACTGAGCTCACCATGAGGCGACTGGGGGGCGGGGGGCGATGGCGGCGCGCCTGCCCACCCGTCCATTCCGCCTGACCCTTCGCCTGCACGCGGGGGCGGCCTGCCCGGGTGTGGGTCAGGCCATCGCCTTCTGCAGGTTCTCGTCGATCTTGGCGAGGAACTGGTTGGTGGTCAGCCACGACTGCTCGGGGCTGATCAGGATTGCCAGGTCCTTGGTCATGAAGCCGCTTTCGACGGTGTCGATGCACACCTTCTCCAGCGTCTCGGCGAATTTCGCCACCGCCGGGGTCTCGTCGAACTTGGCGCGGTAGCTGAGGCCGCGGGTCCAGGCGAAGATCGAGGCGATCGGGTTGGTCGAGGTCTCCTTGCCCTTCTGGTGCTCGCGGTAGTGGCGGGTCACCGTGCCATGCGCGGCCTCGGCCTCCACCGTCTTGCCGTCGGGCGTCAGCAGCACCGAGGTCATCAGGCCGAGCGAACCGAAGCCCTGGGCCACCGTGTCGGACTGCACGTCGCCATCATAGTTCTTGCAGGCCCACACGAAGGCGCCCGACCACTTCAGGGCCGAGGCCACCAGATCGTCGATCAGCCGGTGCTCGTAGACGATGCCCTTGGCGGCAAACTTGTCCTTGAACTCCTTGTCGAACACTTCCTGGAAGATGTCCTTGAAGCGGCCGTCATAGACCTTGAGGATCGTGTTCTTGGTCGACAGGTACAGCGGCCAGCCGAGGTCGAGGGCGTAGAACATGCAGGCCCGGGCGAAGCCGGCGATGGAGTCGTCCAGGTTGTACATGCCGAGCGCGACGCCGGCTTCCTGGAACTCGTAGACGTCATAGCTGGTCGGCGCGCCGCCGCCGGCCGGCGTGAAGGTCATGGTCAGCTTGCCGGGGCCGGGCACCTTGAAATCGGTGGCGCGGTACTGGTCGCCGAAGGCGTGGCGGCCGATGACGATGGGCTGGGTCCAGCCCGGCACCAGGCGCGGCACGTTCCTGCACACGATCGGCTGGCGGAAGATGGTGCCGCCCAGGATGTTGCGGATGGTGCCGTTCGGCGACTTCCACATCTTCTTCAGCTTGAACTCTTCCACCCGCGCCTCGTCGGGGGTGATGGTGGCGCACTTCACGCCAACCCCGAATTCCCTGATCGCATTGGCGGCATCGATGGTGATCTGGTCGTTGGTGCGGTCCCGCGCCTCAACACCCAGGTCGTAGTATTTCAGGTCGATGTCGAGATAGGGCAGGATCAGGCGCTCGCGGATCATCTGCCAGATGATGCGGGTCATCTCGTCGCCGTCGAGTTCGACGACGGGGTTCTTCACCTTGATCTTGGCCATGACATCTCCTGCCGGCTGAGGGCATCCAGAATTGTGGGCGCGCGGCTGCCGGCCCGTCCGGAGCCCGCGCGCGCGGCGCGCAACATAGGCCCCGGTGCCGGCCTGGGCAAGCCCGGCCAGCGCCTGCGCCTATCTCCATTTCGCATCGGCGGCGATGTCGCCGGGCGGCGCCTCGCGGCAGGCCGGCAGCACCGCCTCGACACTGTCGACCACGGTCATCAGGCCGCGATGGGCCGGCCGCACGAAGCCGGCCGCGATCTGCGCCTCGACCAGCGCCAGGAAGGGCTGCCAGAAGCCGGCGACATCGACCACGACGATCGGCTTGTCGTGGAAGCGGAGTTGCTTCCAGGTCAGCATCTCGAAGGTCTCGTCCAGGGTGCCAAGCCCGCCGGGCAGCACCGCGAAGGCATCCGACAGCTCGAACATTCGCTGCTTGCGGGCATGCATGTCAGCGACCACGATCAGCTCGCTCGCCCCGCCATGGCCCACCTCCAGCCGCACCAGGCTTTCCGGGATGATGCCGATGACCCGCCCGCCGGCCGCCAGCGCCGCATCGGCCATCAGCCCCATCAGCCCGACCTTGCCGCCGCCATAGACGAGGGTGACGCCGGCCTCGGCCAGCAGCCGGCCAAGACCTGCCGCCGCGTCGCGGTGGACCTGCGCCACCGCGCCTGCCGCACCGCAATAGACACAGACTGATCGGATGTCGCGCATGGGCCGGCTTATAGCCCGGCCGCCTTGCCGCCGGTCAAGCCCGCCGGCGCCAGCCGATCACGCTCTTGCGATTTCCCTTTGCCGCCGCCCTTCCGGACCATCGCCACGCCCCATGAAGGCGGGCGAGGAGGAGAAGCGGATGAGAACAAGGATTTTTGCAGGCGTGGCGGTGCTGGCCGCCGGCCTTGGCCTTGCCTTCGCGGCGGGCGCCCAGGATGCCGTGAAGGCGCGGCAGGACGGCATGAAGGCGATCGGCGGCAATTTCCGCGCCATCAACCAGGCGCTCCAGGCCGGCACGCTGACCCCCGACCTTGCCGGCAAGGCGGGCGAGATCAAGGCCTCGGCGGCCCGCATCCCGGCCTGGTTCCCGGCCGGCTCGACCGGCGGCAACGCGCTGCCGCCGGTGTGGGAGAAGCCGGCCGATTTCGCCGCCGCCGCCAAGCGGCTGGAGGATGCGGCGGCGGCCCTGGAGGCGGCCCTGCGCAGCGGCGGGCTGGATGCCGCCAAGGCCGCGGCCCCGGCGGTCGGGCAGACCTGCGGCGGCTGCCACGGCACCTTCCGCGCCCGCATCTAGACGCGCTGGCGGATTGCCGGCAGCCGGCTGGCAAAGGCACAATCACGGGGGCACAATCATGGGGGGCCGGGCGACCGGCCCCCAACCGCATTCCGGGAGCAGGCGATGAAGGACAGCGACGCGCGGCTTACCACCATACGCCTGTGGGACCTGCCGGTCCGCCTGTTCCACTGGCTGCTGGCGATCCTGCTGGTGGCGGCCTACGCCTCGGCCAGCACCGGGCGGATCGACCTGCACATGAAGATCGGCCTGGCGATCCTGACGCTGGTCATCTTCCGCCTGCTGTGGGGGCTGTTCGGCAGCCGCAGCGCGCGCTTCAGCGACTTCGTGCCGGACCCGGCGGCGTTGCGCGCCTATCTTGCCGGCCTCGCCTCGCCGCGGCCCAGCCGCTGGCCGGGGCACAACCCCCTGGGCGGGCTCGCCGTGCTGGTGCTGCTGGGCCTCGTGCTGCTGCAGGCGGGGCTCGGCCTGTTCATCCAGGATGTGGACTTCATCTATGCCGCCCCGCTGTCAGGATGGGTCGAGTACGACACCGCCCGGGCCGCGGCGAAATGGCATGACCGGGTGTTCAACATCCTGCTGGCGGCGGTCGTGCTGCATCTGCTGGCGGTGCTTTACTATGCGCTGCGAAAGCGCGAGAACCTGGTCGGCCCGATGATCACCGGGCGCAAGCAGGTGGCGGCGGGCGAGGCCGACCGCGCCGATGGCAGCCTGCTGCGCGCGCTGCTGCTTTTCGCAGTTGCACTCGCGGCAGTAGGATGGATCGCCACGCGGGGCTGAGATAGTGTAATGGTGTCGCACCCAGGCTGCGATGGACGTCCAGGCGGATGCTGAAACCACCCTTTCTGATCGGTGCCATCGGCGCGGTGCTGATCGCGCTGGCGGTGGCCCTGAACGAACTGGTCGACTGGCGCGACAAGGGGCCTGGCCCGGCGCCGGCGCCGCCGCCGGCAGGTGCGCCGCCCGCGCC
>CAZEQG010000318.1:0-4393 GCA_964514295.1 uncultured Alphaproteobacteria bacterium | reverse complement strand
CAGCAGCAGGCCGACGCCAAGCGCCCCGGCCAGGGCCAGGCGCTGGCGGTTGCGCCGCTGCCGCTCGACCATCTGGTCGACGCCCACCATGTTCGCCTCGGCGAAGATCACGCCGCGCAGCAGCGTGTAGAGGAACCAGCCGCGGCCGCGCTCGGGGGCGGCCAGGGCGCTGGCGACCGGGGCGGAGGATAGGCCGAGGCTGGCCGGCAGGCCGCCCGCCTGCAGGTCGATCACCCCGCCATCGGCCCCGGCCGAGGTCAGATAGATGCCGCGCAGGAACTGGCGCGGCTCGAAGCGGCTGGGGCGGAAGACGTCGTCGACCAGCGCCCGGATCGGCTCGGCGAAACTGGCGATCTGGCCCGGAAAGCCGAACACCAGCGCCCGCCGGCCGAGATCGCCCTCGGCCTGGAGGTGCTCGATCAGCCGGTCGTCGAGCCGCGAGAGAAGCTGCTGGAACTCGGCCTCGAAAAGCTGGCCGGGTTCCGCCGGCCCGTCGCGGCCGCTGCGCAGGTCCCGGGCGTCCAGCGGCAGCGTCATGCCCCACACCTGCGCCCGCTCGCCCGGCTCCAGCCCGGCGAAGAACTCGCCGAATCCGGCCACCTGGTCGGCCTTGGCGAGCACCAGATAGACCGGGAAGCGCACCCCCAGGCGCTCGCGCAGCTCGACCAGGCGCTGGCGGATGGCGCGGCCGGTCGCCTGGCGCTGCTGCTCGTCGACCAGGGCGAGGTCGGCCAGGCTCAGCATCACCAGAACCCCGTTCACCGGCTGGCGGGCGCGGTGGCGCTTGAGCTGGTCGAGCAGCGCCCCCCAGGTGGCGGCATCGACCGCCTTGTCGCTGTCCTGGGTGGTCAGCCGGCCGGCGGTGTCGACCAGAACCGCCTCGTTGGTGATCCAGAAATCGCAGGAGGCGGTGGGCATCCCCGCCTCCGGCGCCAGGTGCTCGGCCATCGGGAAGACCAGGCCCGAACGCGCCAGCGCCGTGGTCTTGCCGGCACCCGACGGCCCCAGCACCAGGTACCAGGGAAGCTGGTAGAAGCTGCCGCCGCCGATCGCCCGGGGCGCCTTGGCCATGATCTGGGCGACATCCTTGAACTTCTGCTCCAGCGCCGCCGCCTCCTCGGCGATGGCCCGGGCCTCCGCGCTGGCCTCGGCCTCCGCCACCGGGTCGGCGGCGGCGGCGGCGGCCGGCAGGGCGTCCTCGCGCTTCGGGCGGAAGATCAGGAACAGCACCAGCCAGACCAGCAGCAGGATGAGGGCCGCCGCGATCCTGACGCCGGCCCCGCCGAGAAGGGCGACGCCGGCCACCTCGATCAGCGGCCCGACGAGCCAGATCCCCAGCCCCAGCAGCAGGACGGCGATGAAGCTCCAGAACCAGCCGGAGGTCAGCAGGCGAACCAGCGTGATCATCGCACCGCCTGCTTGACGACGTCGATCTCGATCCGCCGGTTCAGCTCGCGGCCCTGCGGGGTGGCGTTGTCGGCCACCGGATCGGCCTCGCCCCGCCCCTCGGAATGCACCCGCCCGGGATCGCCGATCACCGAACGTATGCGCTGGGCCACCGCCTCCGCCCGGGCCAGCGACAGCACCTGGTTGTCGGGGAAGCGGGCCGTCGCGATCGGCACGCTGTCGGTGTGGCCGATCACCACCACCGGCGCGCGCTCGGCTGCCAGCACCTGGGCGATGGTGTCGATCAGCGAGTGGTAGCGGGCGTCGAGCACGTCGGAGCCCGATGCGAACATGCCGCGGCCGCGGATCACCAGGTTCACCGCCTCGGCACCGTCGCTCACCGCCACCAGCCCGGCCTGGATGTCACGCGACAGTGCCTGGGACAGGCGCAGGTACAGGCTGTCGCGGCTGGGCGCCGACAGCGGCGCCGGGGTTGCCGAGCGGCCGATCTGCACGGTCTGCACCGGCGGCACCTGGCCCAGCGCCTCGGCCGCGCGCGATCCCGCCTCGTCCAGCGACAGGCGGAAGAACAGGAACACCAGCACCAGCGGCACCGCCGCCACCACCGGCAGCACCCACAGCGGCAGCGCCTTCTTCAGCGGCCGGTAGACATCCGACACCCCCCGCCAGCGCGGCGACAGCTCCTTCTCGAAGCCGCGGCGGTGCGCCTTCAGCGCCCGGTGCAGCTCGCCGCGCACGCGCGCCACCCGCCCCTCGCCATCGGCCACCACCCGGTACTGGCCGTAGAAGCCAAGGGCCAGGCACAGGTAGCACAGCTCGATCAGCTCGATGAAGCGGCCGGGGTCCTTCAGCAGCACGTCGATCAGGTCGAAGAAATGCTTGCCGCCCCAGGTCTCGGCGAACATGGTCGAGACCATGGACCGGCTGGCCCAGACGCTGCGCTCGCCCCAGCCGGTGTTCAGCACCATGTCGTCGAGCATCGCCGCCAGAAGGTAGCGCGCCATGCGCACCTGGTCGGGCGGCAGGCCGGCGGTGGCGGCCATGTTGTCGAAGGTCTCGATCTCGGCGATCACGCCCTGGCGCAACGCCTCGACATCGGCGGTCGGCTGGCCGTCGCGCAGCCTGACCGCAAGGTCGAGCAGCGGCCGCGCCGCCTCGCGCAGGTTCTTGGGCACCTGCTGCGGGCGTGGTGCCGTCATC
Organism: uncultured Alphaproteobacteria bacterium; assembly: GCA_964514295.1. Classification (GTDB taxonomy): domain Bacteria; phylum Pseudomonadota; class Alphaproteobacteria; order CAZEQG01; family CAZEQG01; genus CAZEQG01. The sequence continues at coordinate 1,786 of CAZEQG010000318.1, read as the reverse complement.
GGCCGCGGCGGCGGGGCGGCGGCGGGGACCGGCGTGGCGCGGATGCCGGGGCCCTTGGGCCCGGTCCAGATGACCGTTGCCTCGCTGTCGGTGTCGCCGCCGCCGCCGAACGGATCGCGGATGGCCATGGCCTAGGCCCCGGCGAAGGATGGGGCGCGGTTCACCATCAGCTCCGGATCGCCCAGAATTCCATCTGCAGGCCCGGAAAATCGCCCGCCACATGCATGGCGAAATTGCCGGTGGCCTGCAGTTGGGTCCACAGCGGTGATGCCTGCTCCAGCTCGAAATAGGTGGCGTTGGCGTAGAAGGGGATCTGGCGCGGGGCGACCGGGAGCGGGCGCAGGCGGATGCCGGGAAGCTGGGCGTTCACCAGCTCGCGGATCTGCTCCACCGGGCCGATCTTGATCTGGTTGGGAAAGCTGCGGCGCAGCGCCTCGGCCGGCAGGTCGGCCTTGACCACCAGCACGAAGGCGGCCTGCACCAGCAGGCTGCGGTCGGCCACCGTGGCGACGCGGATGCCATATTTGCGTTCCTGCAGGGCGATCGGCACCGCGGCCTGCTCCATCACCGCCGACATGGCCTGGCGCATGGCCTCGATCACCGGCTGGAAGGTCGCCTGCAGATCATCGTGGCGATAGGCCGGAAACTCGGGCGAGCGGCGGGTCTTGGCGGTGAAGGTGGCGAACTCCCCGGCCATCGACAGGCCGAGCTGATAGAGATCCTCCGGATGCACCAGGGCGGCGCTGTCGAAGTGGCTGACCACCGGCTCGAAGCGGTTGATCGCCTGCAGGAACAGGAAATCCGCCACCTCGGCCACACCCCGGCCGCCGCCCGACACACGCCCGGCCAGGGCCGCCGCGCGCTGGCGCAGCAGCCCCTGCCACTCCTTCACCAGATTGACCAGCACGGCCGAGGCGGCGATGTCGAGGGCCGGCGGGATGTAGCGCTCGTCCAGCACCACGGTCTTGTCGGGCCGGACCTCGACCACCCGCGCCACGCCCAGGGTGGCGTAGCCGGCCCGGTCCTCGCCATCCAGCATGAGCCGCAGCCGCATCCGGCCCACGCGCACCGGCACCACGCTGTCATTGCCGGCATTGGCATCGGCCGCCTGATATTCGGCCGCGCCGAAGCGGGCGTTGGTATCGCCATCCTGGCGGGGGTCCACCTCCACCCCGCCCGGCTGGGCGATCGGCAGCGCCAGGTGCACCACCGCGTTGCGGGTGCCCTCGCGCACCTCCAGCGGTGGCGGATGGGGGGCATCCTCGGGCAGGCGGAAGGGGGTGCCGTCAGGCAGGATGCCATCGGCACGCACCAGGGCGATGCGGCCCTGGGCCAGCAGCTCGCGGTTCAGATCCAGGGCCACGAAACCATAGGCATAGGCGCGCAGCGGCCGGGAGGCGCCGCGCACCAGCGCCTCGACGAACCTGTCCTGTTGCTGGAAGTGCTGGGCACGCAGGAACATGCCCTCGCTCCATACAACACGGTTGTTCCAGGCCATTCCACCCCCATCCCTGACGCGCGCGGATTGTCCGCCAGAACCCGGCGCGATGCCAGACTTCATGTGCGATAATCTGGCCCGATGCTCTACCTCTCCCACGATGTCGCGCGGCTCATGGTGCTGCTGCTGGCCGCCATTGCGGTCGATGCCTATGTCGGCGCCACGCCCTGGCTGTTCCGCCTGCTGCCGCGCCCGGCAGCCCTGTTGCAGCGCCCGCTGCGGCGGCTGGAGGTGCGGCTGAACCGGCCGGACCGTGCCGGGCTCGGCCTGCGCGGCGGCCTGCTGGCG
>CAZEQG010000317.1:0-4393 GCA_964514295.1 uncultured Alphaproteobacteria bacterium | reverse complement strand
GCCGGCGATAGCGGCCGGCGGGGTGCCGGCGGCGGCGAAGGCGCCAAGCCCGCCGGCGCGGCTGACGGCGGCCGCCATCTCGATGGTAGAGGCCCCCAGCATCGGCGCCTGCAGGATGGGCAGGCGCAAGCCCAGGGCGTCTGTCAGCCGGTTGCGGAACGCCATCGCAGGCCCCCCGAACGCAATCCTGCCAGCCGGCGGCTGCGGTGATGCGCCTATTTCGGCGCCATCACCATGATCATCTGCCGGCCTTCCATCTTGGGCGTCTGCTCGACCTTGGCCACCTCGGCGAACTGGTCGCGCACCTTCATCAGCACGCCCATGCCGATCTCCTGGTGCGCCATCTCGCGCCCGCGGAACCGCATGGTGACCTTCACCTTGTCGCCTTCCTCGATGAAGCGCTGGACGGCCCGCATCTTCACTTCATAGTCGTGGTCATCGATGTTCGGGCGGAGCTTGATCTCCTTGATCTCGATGACCTTCTGCTTTTTCTTGGCCTCGTTCTTCTTCTTCTGGTTCTCGTACTTGAACTTTCCGAAGTCGAGGAACTTGCAGACCGGTGGCACGGCGGTGGGCGAAATCTCCACCAGGTCCAGCCCGGCGTCATGGGCCATCCAGATTGCCTGGCGCACCGGCATCACGCCGAGATTCTCGCCCTCGGCGCCGATCACGCGCACCGAATCAACCCGGATCTGTTCGTTGACGCGCGGGCCATCGCGGCTCGGCGCCAGGTCTTGTTGCGGACGGGCTATCTAAGGCCTCCTGTAACCGTTGATCGAGCAGTGCCGGTCATGCCGGCGCGGACGTTTCCTGCCGCAGTCTATGAACGGCATCGTCGAGCGCAAGGGTTTCTTGCTGCTCGCGGCCGAGCCAGCGCAGCGCCACGGTGCGATTCTCCGCTTCCCGCCGGCCGACGACCAGCAGCAGCGGCACCTTGGCAAGGCTGTGCTCGCGCACCTTGTAGTTGATCTTCTCGTTGCGGACATCGGCATAGCAGCGGATCCCGGCCGCCTTCAGGACGGCCGCGACCTCCCCGGCATAGCCGTCGGCCTCCGAGGTGATGGTGGCGACCACCGCCTGCACCGGCGCCAGCCACAGCGGGAAGCGGCCGGCGTGATGTTCGATCAGGATGCCGAGGAAGCGCTCGAAGCTGCCGAGGATCGCGCGGTGCAGCATGACCGGGCGGTGCTTCTGGCCATCCTCGCCGACATAGCTGGCATCCAGACGCTCGGGCAGCACGAAATCGACCTGCAGCGTACCGCACTGCCAGTCGCGCCCGATGGTGTCGCGCAGCACGAACTCCAGCTTCGGGCCATAGAAGGCGCCCTCGCCGGGGTTCATGGTGTAGGGCATGCCGGCGGCATCGCAGGCGGCGGCCAGCGCCTGCTCGGCCTTGGTCCAGGTCTCCTCGCTGCCGAAGCGGCTGGCCGGGCGGTCCGCCAGCTTCACCTTGATCTCGGTGAAGCCGAAATCGCGGTAGACCGCCTGCAGCAGCCGGCAGAACGCCTCGCCCTCGGCCGCCACCTGGTCTTCGGTGCAGAAGATGTGGGCGTCGTCTTGCGTGAAGGCGCGGACCCGCATGATGCCGTGCAGCGCGCCCGAGGGCTCGTTGCGGTGGCAGGCACCGAATTCGGCAAGGCGCAGCGGCAGCTCGCGATAGCTTTTGAGCCCCTGGCGGAAGATCTGGACATGGCCGGGGCAGTTCATCGGCTTCAGCGCCAGCACGCGGGAATCCGCACTGTCGGCGATGAACATGCTGTCGCGGAACTTCTCCCAGTGGCCGGAAGCCTCCCACAGGCCGCGGTCGAGGAGCTGCGGGGTCTTCACCTCGACATAGCCGGCCGCTTCCAGCCGGCGGCGCATGTAGGCCTCGACCACCCGCCACAGGATCCAGCCATTGGGGTGCCAGAACACCGAGCCGACGGCCTCCTCCTGCTGGTGGAACAGGCCCATCTCGCGGCCGATGCGGCGGTGGTCGCGCTTTTCGGCCTCCTCCATCTGGCGCAGGTGCTCGTCCAGCTCCTTCTGGCTGGCAAAGGCGGTGCCGTAGACGCGCTGGAGCTGCGCGTTCTTCTGGTCGCCGCGCCAGTAGGCGCCCGACACGCGCAGCAGCTTGAAGGCGGTGCCGAGCCGCCCGGTGGAGGGCAGGTGCGGGCCGGTGCACAGGTCGGTGAAGCCGCCCTGGCTGTAGATCGAGATTTCCTCGCCGGCGGGGATCTCCCCGATCCACTCGGCCTTGTAGTTCTCGCCGATGCCCTTGAAGTAGGCGACGGCGCGGTCGCGGCTCCACACCTCGCGGGTGATCGGCTCGTCGCGCGCCACGATCTCGCGCATCCGCTGCTCAAGGGCCGCCAGATCCTCCGGGGTGAAGGGCCGGTCGCGGGCGAAATCATAGTAGAAGCCGGTCTCGGTCGCCGGGCCGAAGGTGACCTGGACGTCCGGATACAGCTCCTTGGCCGCCTCCGCCAGCACATGGGCGGCATCGTGGCGCAGCAGCGCCAGCGCATCGGGCGACTTCGCGGTCACGATCTCCAGCCGGCCCCCGGCCGCCAGCGTGCGCGTGAGGTCCAGCATCACCCCGTCGAGCTTCACGGCCAGCGCGGCCTTGGCCAGGCCGGCACCGATCGAGGCCGCAATCTCGGCCCCGGTGACAGGACGGTCGAAGGAAAGCTCCTTGCCGTCGGGCAGGGTGAAGACGGGCATCTGGCCCTCGCGATCCCAAGGCTGTTGCAGGGGCGCGCAACTTGGGGCGGGGCGCCGGGAGAGTCAAGGCGGGGGAGCGGGCCGGCCCGGATCCGCGCGGCGATTGCCGGGTCCGGCGTGAGACCCCGCTACTTCAGATGATGGCTCCGTTCGACGATGTAGTCCATGAGCGCCAGCAGCAGGCCGGAGACGACGAAGGTCATGTGGACGGCGATCAGCCAGAACAGCTCGGTCTTGTCGACGGCGGCGATGTTCATGAAGCTCTTCAGCAGATGGATGCCCGAGATGGCGACGATCGAGCCGACCAGCTTGATCTTCAGGCCGCTGAAATCGACCTTGCCCATCCAGTCCGGCCGGTCGCGATGGTCGGCCACGTCGATCTTGGAAACGAAGTTCTCGTAGCCGGCGAAGATCACCATCAGCAGCAGGTTGCCGGCCAGGGACAGGTCGATCAGCGTCAGCACGGCCAGGATCACCTCGGTGTCCTTGGCCGCCAGCACATTCGGCACGAAATGCGCGAGTTCCTGGAGGAACTTCGCCAGCAGCATGACCAGCGCCCCGATCAGGCCGAGGTAGAAGGGCGCCACCAGCCAGCGGCTGGAGAAGATGACCTGTTCGAGTCGGCGTTCGATCACGGCAGAATTCTCCCTGGACCGGCGCATCCATAGCGCCTGGCGCGGCGGCGTCAATCGCCGGCCGCGCGGCTCCGGTCCATCATCGCCGATCGGCAGGGGAGGCCAGCATGCTGTTCATGGTGATCGAGCATTTCGAGGGCAACGACATGATCCCGGTCTATCGCCGGCTGAAGGAGGCCGGGCGCGGCCTGCCCGAGGGGCTGGATTACGTCGACAGCTGGATCGAGGCGAATTTCGCCCGCTGCTTCCAGCTCATGCGCTGCACCGATGCCCGGCTGCTGCAGCAATGGGTGCTGCACTGGCGGGGGCTGGGGGCGCGGATGGAGATCGTGCCGGTGGTGGCGAGCCGCGACACCCAGGCCGTGGTGGCGCCGTTCCTGGATGGGTGAGGGGCGGTCACAGCCCCTCGACAGGATTGCCAAAGGGCGCGGCCAGCCGCCGCCGCCCGGCCTGGCGCCAGTGCTCCAGGGCCCAGCGCACGGACGGGAAGGCGAGCCGGTCCCACGGGATGTCGGCCCAGGCGAACAGGCCGGCCTCCAGCGTTTCCGGGCCGGGATCGAGGGCTGGTCCCGGCAGCCGGGCACGGAAGATCACCTGCACCTGGCTGATCCGGGGAATGTCGTAGATCGCCAGCAGCCCATCCAACGCGATCGCCACCCCGGCCTCCTCCCGCGCCTCGCGCCGGGCGCCGTCGGCCACCGTCTCGTGCAGCTCCATATAGCCCGCCGGCAGTGTCCAGAAGCCTCGCCGCGGCTCGATCGCGCGCCGGCACAGCAGCACCCGCCCGCGCCAGGAGCAGACCGCGCCGACCACGATCTTCGGATTGTCGTAGTGGATAAATCCGCAGTCGTCGCACACCATGCGCGGGCGGTCGTCGCCGGGCGGGATCCGCTGGTGCACGGGGCCGCGGGGAGGCGCGTGGGACATGGCGGAGACCCTGACAGGCACGACCGGCAAGGGCAAGCGCTTCGCCGCCCGCCGCGCCACGCCGGCCGAGGCGGGCTACTGCCTCGACCTGGCGCTTGCAGCGGCGCCGGCGCTGGCCGAGTGGGGCG
>CAZEQG010000316.1:0-4396 GCA_964514295.1 uncultured Alphaproteobacteria bacterium | reverse complement strand
CCGGTGGCGGCCGCCGGGGCCGGCTGGACCGGGGCGACCGGGCCGCTCATCGCCGCCTCACCGGTCGAGCAGCAGCCCTGCGACCAGCTTTTCCACGTCCTTGGCGGCGTCGGCCCCGGGGTGGCGCGTCAGCAGCGGCGTCTGGGCGCGGATCGCCTCGGCCACCCGCCGGTCGCGGCGGATGATGCCGGCGAGCGGCGGCGTGTACTTGAGGAATTTCTGGCACACCTTCAGCAGCGTGCCATGGGTCTGCTGGCCGTCGGCCAGGCTGTCGGCAAGGTTCACCACCACCCGGATGTCGGCCGTGGGATCGTCCTGCACGGCAAGCTTGATGAAGGCATAGGCGTCGGTCAGCGCGGTCGGGTCCGGCGTGGTGATGACGAGCGCGGTTCCGGCCCAATGGGCGAGCAGGCGCACCGTGCGGTCGACCCCGGCGCCAAGGTCGAGGATCACGTCGTCATAGTCGCGCGCGAGGTCTGCCAGGTCCTGGCCAAGCTGCATCAGGCGGTTGGAGGGGAGCTGGGCGAAGCTGCCGGAGCCGGAGCGGCCGGCGATGATGTCGAAGCCGCCATCCGCGAAGGTCTCGGCCGCCTGGCCGAGGGTAAGGCGCCCGGCAAACACGCCGCCGAGATCGCGCCGCGGGGTGAGGCCAAGCTGGATGTCGACGTTGGCGAGCCCGAGATCGCCGTCGAACAGCAGCGTGCGCCGGCCCTGGCGGGCAAGCCCATGGGCCAGGGTGATGGCGAACCAGGTCTTGCCGACACCGCCCTTGCCGGAGGCGACGGCAATCACGTTGCGCGCCTTCGGGCCGCTGCCGGGCGAGGGATGGGCGGAGTTTGCGGCGGTCATCATCCGGCGACCCTTTCCTGGGCGGTGGAGGCACGCGCCTCGATCTGATCGGGAAGCAATAGCCGTGCCAGGGACACGGGGTTGAGGGCGGCGAAGCCTTCGGCCACGCCGGGCGCGGCGCTGACATTGGCGAGCTTGAGCGAGCCGGCCTCGGCCGCGGTCAGCACGAAGCCCAGGCGGCGGGCCATGTCGAGCCGGGTGCAGACCAGCCGGTTGACGCCCAGCGGCCGGAAGGCCTCGGCGATCTCCGCCGCCTCCTGCGGGTCGCCGCCGGCCGGCAGCACCAGCACCGGCTCGGCATCGGCGGCGCGCAGCATCTCGCGCAGGTCGCCCATGTCGGCATCGCTGAACGGGTTCACCCCGGCACTGTCGATCAGGGTCAGCCCGCCCGGCCGGCGTGCCTTCACAAAGGCGCCGAGATCGCCGGCCCGCTCGATCCGGGTGAGCGGCAGCTTCAGCACGCGCATCAGGGTTTCAAGCTGTTCGACGCCGCCGGCCTTGAGCGTGTCGGTGGTGGCGACCATGGCCGGGCGCTTGGCCAGCACCGCGCGGGTCGCGAGCTTGGCCGTGGTCACCGACTTGCCGGCCCCGGGCGGCCCCACCAGCATGAAGGGCCGCCGCGCCTCGCCTTCCGGCAGGGGGGCAAAGCGGAACTGCTCGTCGAGGGCGCCGGCGAGCGACAGGATCGGGTCGGTCGCGCGCAGGGTGGCGCTGATGCGCAGCAGCCGGTCGGCGAGCGCGCCGGGCACGCCGTGGCGCTCCAGCCGCTCGGCGATGATGTCCAGCACATCCTCGGGATCGGGCTGGCGCGCGGCGGCATCGCCCCAGCCCGCCTCCTCCTCCATCTGGTCGAGCGCGGCGGTCACCCGCACCCCCTTGCCGCCCTCGGCCGGCTGGGAGGAGACGATGATCGCATCCTCCCCCAGCACCTCGCGGATCTGGCGCATCGCCTCGGCCATGCTGGCGGCGGTGAAGGATTTCAGCCGCATCGCCCGCCCCCGCCCCGCCCGCCCCCGCGGCGCCGCTCAGGCCGCCCCCGGCGCATCACACCTGCCCCAGGGTCTTGATGCGCGCCTTGGCGTGGATCTCGTTCTGCGACATCACCACGGTCATCGGCCGGAAGCGCTCGATGATCGAGCGCACGAAGGGCCGGATCGCCGGGCTGGTCAGCAGCACCGGCGATTCGCCCTGCATGTTCAGGCGGTCGAAGGTGGTGCGCACGTCGTGGATGAACTGCTGGAGCTGGGAGGGCGCCATCGAGAGCTGGCGGTCATCGCCCTGGCCGACGATCGATTCGGCGAATGCCTGCTCCCAGTCCGGCGACAGCGCGACCAGCGGGATGTAGCCTTCGGGTGCGGTGTTCATCTCGCTGATCTGGCGGGCCAGGCGCGCGCGCACATGCTCGGTGATCTGGGTGATGTTGCGGGTGTAGCCGCAGGCTTCCGACACCCCTTCGAGGATGGTCTGCAGGTCGCGGATCGAGACCCGCTCGGACAGCAGGTTCTGCAGCACGCGCTGCATGCCGCCGACCGAGATCTGCGAGGGCACCACGTCGGCCACCAGCTTCTGATGGTCGACGCCCAGCTCGTCCAGCAGCTTCTGGGTTTCGCTGTAGGACATGAGATCGGCCATGTTGTCGCGCACGATCTCGGTCAGATGGGTGGTCACCACGGTCGCCGGGTCGACCACGGTATAGCCGCGGAACAGCGCCTCCTCGCGGTGGCTCTGGTTGATCCACATGGCCGGCAGGCCGAAGGTGGGCTCGCGCGTTTCCTCGCCGGGCAGGTCGATCTTCTGGCCGCGCGGGTCCATCACCAGCAGCATGGTCGGGCGGATGTCGCCGCGCCCGGCCTCGATCTCCTTGATGCGGATCACATAGGTGCTGGAGGGGAGCTGCAGGTTGTCCTGGATGCGCACGGCCGGCATCACGAAGCCCATCTCGGCCGCAAGCTGCCGGCGCAACGCCTTGATCTGGTCGGTCAGGCGCTGGCCATCGGCGCTGTTGATCAGCGGCAGCAGGCCATAGCCCAGCTCCATGCGCACGAGATCGATGGCCAGCGCGGTGGAGATCGGCTCTTCCTGCACCGGCGGCTTGGCCTCGGCCGCGGCCTGCGCTTCGGCCTCGACCTGCTTCTTCTGCTGCTGCTGCCAGGTCAGGAAGGCGGCCCCGGCGGCCACCAGCGCCATGATGCCGAAGGGCAGCACCAGCCCGGTCAGCAGCCCCAGCACCAGCATCAGGAAGGCCGACAGGCCGAGCGCCTCGGGATAGCCGCCGAGCTGGCCGACGAGTTGCTTGTCGGTGGTGCCGTGGGCCGAGCCCTTGGAGACCAGCATGCCGGCGGCGGTCGACACGATCAGGGCGGGGATCTGGCTGACCAGCCCGTCGCCCACGGTCAGCACGGTATAGGTCTCGGCCGCCTGGGCGAAGGACAGGTTGTTCTGCACGGTGCCGATGATGATGCCGGCGATCACGTTGATGAAGGTGATCAGCAGGCCGGCGATGGCATCGCCGCGGACGAATTTGGAGGCGCCGTCCATGGCGCCGAAGAAGCCGCTCTCCTCTTCCAGTTCGCGGCGCCGGCGGCGGGCGGTCTGCTCGTCGATCAGGCCGGAGGAGAGATCGGCGTCGATCGCCATCTGCTTGCCCGGCATGGCGTCCAGGCTGAAGCGCGCGGCGACCTCGGCGATGCGCCCGGCGCCCTTGGTGATGACGACGAAATTCACGATCGTCAGGATGGCAAAGACGATCAGGCCGATGACGAAGTTGCCGGCCATCATCAGCTCGCCGAACGCCTCGATCATCTGGCCGGCGGCGTGGGTGCCGCGATGGCCCTCGCCCAGGATCAGCCGGGTCGAGGCGAGGTTGAGGGCCAGCCGCAGCATGGTGGCGATCAGCAGGATCGAGGGGAAGCTGGTGAAGTCGAGCGGCTTTTCGATGAACAGCACGGTCATCAGGATCAGGACCGAGATGGTCAGCGACAGCGCCAGCGCGATGTCGAGCATCCAGGTCGGCATCGGCAGGATCAGGACCGCCAGGATGGCGACGATGCCGAGCGCCAGCGCGATCTCGCCGCGCAGCACGCCCGCGAGCACGCGGTTCAGGGCCTCGCGCCCACCCTGTCCCTGGGCCTGCTGGGTGTCAGCCATGGTTCACCCTAGCACGCGGCGCCTCACGCCGCGCTGTCCGCTTCACCCGGCATCGGGATCGCCAGCCCCTCATCTGCGTACTGGCGCAGCTTGTTGCGCAGGGTGCGGATCGAGATGCCCAGGATGTTCGCCGCATGGGTGCGGTTGCCCAGGCAGTGCTTGAGGGTGTCGATGATGAGGTCGCGCTCGACGTCGGCGACGGTGCGCCCGACCAGCCCGGCCAGCCCCATCCGCTCGGCGGCCGCCTCGGCGGCTTCGTTCGCCGGCGGCGCGTTCTCGGCGCCGTCGGGCAGCATGATGGCATCGGCATCGATGGTGTCGCCCGCCGCCAGCAGCACGGCGCGATGCATGGTGTTTTCCAGCTCGCGCACGTTGCCGGGCCAGCGGTGGCGGCGCAGCC
>CAZEQG010000315.1:0-4424 GCA_964514295.1 uncultured Alphaproteobacteria bacterium | reverse complement strand
GGCACCCCGGGTCTGGCCGGACTGGGCCCGGGCGGGGTCGGCCGGCACCGCGAGCAGGGCCAGCGCGGCGACCGGGAGGAGTAGGCGAAGGGCGAAGGTGCTCACTAGAATCGTGCCCCGAAGTTGAAGCGGAAGAACTCGGTCTGGTCGAAATCCTCCTGCAGGTACGGCACGGCCATGTCGATCCGCAAGGGTCCCATCGGCGACTTCCAGGCAACGCCGACGCCAAGGGTGGCGCGCAGCGACTTCTTGTCGTTCACGCCGACGGAGGAGGCCGTATCGACGTCGAAGGCGCTGCCAAAATCCGTGAACACGGCGCCGGTGAAGCCCAGCTCGTCCGGCAGGCCGAGGGGAAAGCGCAGTTCGACCGTGCCGACATAGTAGTAGTTGGCACCCAGCGAATCGCCGGTGGCGGCATCGCGCGGGCCGACGCCGCCGGTCTCGAAGCCACGGAAGTTGCGGCTGCCGACGAAGTAGCGATCGCCGATGCGCACATCCTCGCCAAGCCCGACCACGGCCCCGATCTCGCCCTCCGTCACCAGGGTGGACTGGCCAAGGACCGGCAGGTAGTGGCCGGCGCCGATGGTGGTCTTGATGAAGCGGGTATCGCCCCCGAAGCCCGCAAGCTCGTTGCCCAGGCGCAGCGAGTAGCCCTCCTTCGGATCGAGCCGGTTGTCGCGCTTGTCGTAGAGCAGCTCCTGGCCGATCGCGGAGGTCAGCGTGGTGCCCTCTTGGTCGCGGATGTAGCGCGAGGCGGTCTCCTGGACGTTGCGGATGGAGACGTCGCGGATGGTGTAGCGCACGGTCTGGCGCAGCGGCTCGGTGATCTGGTAGCCGAAGCGGATCGCCCCGCCGGTGCGGCGCAGGTCGAAGGAGCTGGTGTCCTGGTTGTCGCGGCTGATCCGGAACAGGTCGAAGCCGGCGGACAGGTCGCGGTCGAGGAAATAGGGCTCGGTGAAGCCGAGGTCGAACTCCTGCGAGCGCGTCGAGGCCAGGAAGCCGAGCCGCAGGTCCTGGCCGCGGCCGAGGAAATTGCGCTCGCGGATCGACACGTCGCCCAGCAGCGCGTCGGAAGAGGAGAAGCCGACACCGAAGGTGATCTCGCCGGTCGAACGCTCCTGGACCTTGGTCTCGATCCGCGTCTTGTCCGGGGCCGAGCCTTCGACATTCGTGATCTCGACCTTCTCGAAGAAGCCGAGATTCTGGATGCGCTGGCGCGACCGGCGCAGCCGTGCGCTGTTGAAGGCGTCGCCCTCGGCCAGACGGAACTCGCGCCGGATCACCTCGTCCAGCGTGCGCAGATTGCCCGCGATGACGATCTCCTCGACGAACACCCGCGGCCCCTCGGCAACGTCATAGGTGAGGTCGACCGTCAGGGTCTCGCGATTGCGGTCGGGGCGCACGCGCACATCGACGAAGGCGTAGCCGATCTGGCCCAGCCGGTCGGTCATCTGGTCGATGGTCTTGTCGACCAGATCGGCATTGTAGGGCTGGCCGGTCTTGGTCAGCACCACGTCGTCGAGCTGGCTGGGGTCGAGCGCCTTCAAGCTGGTGTTGACGGTGACCTTGCCGATGTCGTAGCGCTCGCCCTCCTCCACCGTGAAGGTCACGTAGAAGGCTTCCTTGTCGGGCGTCAGCTCGGCCACTGCCGAATTCACCCGGAAATCGGCATAGCCATTGCGCAGGTAGTGGCGGCGAAGCTGCTCGCGGTCGAAGGTCAGGCGATCGGGGTCATAGGAATCGTCGGAGCCGAAGAAGCGGTACCAGGCGGACTCCTTGGTCGAGATCACGTCGCGCAGGCGGCTGTCGCTGAACACCTTGTTGCCGACGAAGCTGATCCGCCGGATCTTGGTGCGCTCGCCTTCGTTGATCTCGAAGACCAGGTCGACGCGGTTCTGGGGAAGCTGGATGATCTTGGGCTCCACCGTCGCCGCGAAGCGGCCGGAACGGCGGTAGACGTCGAGCAGGCGCTGCACGTCGTTCTGCACCTTGGTCCGGGTGTAGACCACGCGCGGGCGGAGCTGCACCTCGTTGCGCAGCGTATCGGTCTCCAGCCGCCGGTTCCCCTCGAAGGCGATGCGGTTGATGATCGGGTTCTCCACCACGCGCACCACCAGCGCCCCGCCCTCGCGCCGCAGCGTCACATCGGCGAACAGGCCGGTGGCGAACAGCGCCTTCAGCGCGCGGTCCAGCCGGCCAGCCTCGAAGGGATCGCCGGCCGACACGTTCATGTAGGACACCACGGTCGCCGGATCGATGCGCTGGGTGCCCTCGACGCGGATCTCCTGGATCAGCCCCTGCGCCCGGCCAGTCGCCGGTGCAAGCAGCGCCAGGGCCACCAGCGCGGCCAGAACGAGTGCGCGCATCGTCAGCCGATCAGCCGCAACACCGAATCCACCACCTTGAGGTGGATCAGGTCGTTCCAGGTCACCAGCACCATCAGACCGAGAACGAGCGCCAGGCCGGTCATCGAGGCAATCTCCTGCATCCGCGCGCCGAGCGGGCGACCGCGCACGGCCTCTGCGGCATAGAACAGAAGATGCCCGCCGTCCAGCACCGGAATGGGGAACAGGTTCAGCAGGCCCAGATTGATCGACAGCAGGGCCATGAAGGTGATCGCCGGCACGATGCCGTTCTGGGCGACATCGCCCGACATCTGCGCGATGCGCAGCGGCCCGCCCAGATCCTCGGCCGAGCGGGCGCCCATGATCATCTCGCCCACTGCCGCCAGGGTGGCCACCGTCATCGACCAGGTCTCGGCCGTCGCCTGCCACAGGGCGGTAAAGGGATCGGCGCGCACGGTCTGCATCTGTGTCGAGCGCACGCCAAGCCGCCCCAGCACACGCTCGTTGCCAAGCCGGTCGGTCACCGTCACCGCCTGCGGCGTGGCGGCGAGCGCCACCTGCGCCCCATCGCGCAGGACCACCAGCGCCAGCGTGCGGCCCGGCGCCTCAACGACGATGCGCTGCAGGTCCTCGAAGCGCGTGATCGCCGCGCCATCGACCGACACCACCCGGTCACCGGGGCGCAGGCCCGCCGCCTCGGCGGCGCTGCCGGGGGTGAGCTGGTCGACCGTGGGCGGCGTGAAGGGCCGGCCGGCGATCGCGAACAGCCCGGCCAGCAGCAGGATGGCGAACAGGAAATTGGCCGCCGGCCCGGCCGCCACGATGGCGGCGCGCTGGCCGAGGCGCTTGCGGTCGAAGGACTTCTCGCGCTCTGCCGGCGGCAGGGCCTCAAGCTCGGGGTTCGGCGTGTCGCCGGGGATCATCTCGCCGCGCATCTTCACATAGCCGCCGATCGGCAGGGCCGAGATGCGCCAGCGCTCGCCGCTGCGGTTGGTCCAGCCATAGAGTTCCGGCCCCATGCCGATCGAGAACACCTCGACCTGCACGCCGTTGCGCCGCGCCACCCAGTAGTGGCCAAGCTCGTGCACGAAAACGAGCGCGGTCAGGATCACCAGGAAAGGGATCACATAGTTCAGCAGCAGGTCCATGGGGCTCGGCTCGGGTTACGGGTGGGTCCGGTTGCGCTACGATGCTGGGCGCCGGCTCTAGGCCAGCGACCCGATGAATGACGCCGCCACCCCCCGCGCCTCGGCGTCGAGGTTCAAGACCTCCGCCAAGTCCGCCGCCCGGCCCCGTTGCACCGCCGACAGGCAGTGTTCGACGCATCGGGCGATATCGAGAAATCCGATCCGCCCCGCAAGGAAGGCGTGAACGGCCATCTCGTTGGCCGCGTTGAGGACTGTAGGGGCGCCACCCCCCGTTTGCAAGGCTTGCCGGGCCAGGCGCAGGGCCGGAAAGCGGATCGGGTCCGGCGCCTCGAAGGTCAGCGCGCCGATGGCCGCAAGGTCCAGGCGGCGGGCAGGGGCGGCCATCCGCGACGGCCAGGCGAGGGCCAGCGCGATCGGGGTGCGCATGTCCGGCGTGCCGAGCTGGGCCAGCACCGAGCCGTCGACATAGGCGACCAGGCTGTGGATCACCGACTGTGGATGGATCAGCACCTCGATGCGCGCTTCCGGCATGGCGAACAGGTAGTGGGCCTCGATCACCTCCAGGCCCTTGTTCATCATGGTGGCGGAATCGACGCTGATCTTGGCGCCCATGGACCATACGGGATGGGCCACCGCCGCGGCCGGGGTGACCGCCGCCATCTCCGCCAGGCCAAGGCTGCGGAACGGCCCGCCGGAAGCGGTCAGCACCAGGCGCTCCACCGTCTCCGGACGGGCGGCATCGAACACCTGCAGGATGGCGCTGTGCTCGGAATCGACCGGCAGCAGCCGCCCGCCGGCCCGCGCCGCCTCGGCCAGCATCACCTCGCCGGCGCAAACCAGGCACTCCTTGTTGGCCAGGGCCACGACCGCGCCCCGCGACAGCGCCGCCAGTGTGGGCTTCAGCCCGGCCGCGCCGACGATCGCCGCCATC
>CAZEQG010000314.1:0-4459 GCA_964514295.1 uncultured Alphaproteobacteria bacterium | reverse complement strand
GCATCGCCATCACCCGCCCCGCCGATCCGGCGGCCGCCGCGGCCGAACGGCTGGCCGCCGGCGCGGTGCTGGGCTGGTTCCAGGGGCGTGGCGAATGGGGCGCGCGCGCACTCGGCCAGCGCAGCATCCTGTGCGATCCCGGCCGCGCCGATGCCCGCGACCTGCTGAACCACCGCATCAAGCGGCGGGAGCCCTTCCGCCCTTTTGCCCCGGCGGTGCTGGAGGAGGCTGCGGGGGAGTGGTTCGAGACCAGCGACCCGATCCCGCACATGACCCATGTGGTGCCGGTGCGCCCGGCCCGCCGCCAGCGCATTCCGGCGGTGGTGCATGCCGATGGCAGCGCCCGGCCGCAGACCGTATCGGCCGCCACCTCGCCCGACTTCCACCGGCTGATCGCGGCATTCGCGGCGCGCACCGGCCTGCCGCTGGTGCTCAACACCTCCTTCAACGAGAACGAGCCGATCGTGGACACGCCAGCGCAGGCGGTCGACTGCTTCCTGCGCACCGGCATGGATGCACTCGCGATCGGGCCGCTGCTGCTGGAGCGCACCAGTGCCGGGGCATAGGAGCGGGCCGGACGGCCTCAGCCGCCTGACCGACCTGGCACGCCGCAGCCTTCTGCCGGTCGACCTGCTGCTGTTCCTGGCCAGCTTCGGCGGCGCCTTCGGGTTGCGCGTCGGGCTGGGCGAGCTGTCGCTGGCGGGCTGGCTGGCGCTGGTCGTCGCCGCCGCCATCATCGCGCTGTGCCTGCACGTCGTCGAGGGCGGGGCGCTGCGCGCCGAGATGGCAGAGGCCCGCTACGCCGTCGACCATCTGGCGGCGCTGCTCGCCGCCTTCCTGATCGTGGTGGCGCTTGCTGGCATGGTGCAGGCGGGCGAGCTTGGGGTGACCCAGAGCCGCGGCGCCGTGATCGCGGCCTTCCTGACCTTTGCCGGGCTGTCGCTGGCGGTGCGGGCGGCGCTGGCGCGGCGGCTGGCGGCGGCGGCACGCGGCGAGTATGTCTGCCTGGTCGGCACGGCCGGCAGCCTGCGTGCCGCCGGCGAGTTGCGGCGGGCGATCGAGAACGGCATCGCCTGCGCCACGCTGACGCTTGCCGACAGCAGCGGTCCCGACCTCCGCGCGCAGGCCGTGCTGGAGGGGCTGAACGAGCGCTGCCGTGCGCTGATCCCGCTCGATCCCGGGGAACTGGCCGAGCGCGGCCTTGTCGGACCGCTGCTGGCGCCACGCTTCGAGCGCATCCCGGTGCTGCCGGCCGAGACCTTCTTTGCCGAGCGCTTCCAGCGCTGCTGGATCGGCAGCATCGATCACCGCTGGCTGCTGGCCCGCGGCCTCGCGGCACGGCGCCGGCGCATCATGCTGAACGCCAAGCGCAGCCTCGACATTGCGCTGGCCCTGCTGCTTGGCCTGCCATTCCTGCTGCTGCTGCCGGTCATCATCCTGGCGATCCGTGCCGATACGCCGGGTCCGGCGCTGTTCCGCCAGCAGCGCATCGGCCGCGATGGCACCCCCTTCACGGCGCTCAAGCTGAGGACCATGGTCGAGGGGGCCGAAAGTCTGGGCGAACGGACGGCGGCCAGGGATCCGCGGGTCACCCGCATCGGCCGGCTGCTGCGGGCCAGCCGCCTAGATGAGTTCCCGCAGCTCTGGAACGTGCTCAGGGGCGAGATGAGCATGGTTGGTCCACGCGCGGAATCGGCGCGGCTGGTGGAGAAGTACAGCCGGGAGATCGCCTGCTATCACTATCGCCACCTGCTGAGGCCCGGGCTGACGGGCCTGGCGCAGGTGCGCTACGCCTTTGGCGATGCTGAGGAGGACGTCGTCAGGAAGCTCGAATTCGACCTCTACTACATCGCGGAATGTTCGATTTTGCTGGACCTGCAGATTCTCCTCCGAACAATCCATGTCGTGCTGCGGGGGAGTGGGCGCTGAACCTGCCCGCCGATCGGAGGCACCGTGCGCCGCGCTTCCGGTTTCTTCGTCACGCGAGTTCTGCTACAATCATTCGATTGTATGACTAGGGAGGGCGCAGGTGGGGGGATCGCCGCATTATGGTAAATTTTTCAGCGCCTTGACCCTGGTCGCGTTAACCATATTTGGTATATCTTCGGTGGTCGCCCAGACCCCGGCCCAGCCCGTAACCCGCGGCCCAACGGCTGACGAGAGGCTGAAGCCCGCGCTGCCGCCGCCGGACCCGGAGGAGGAGCGCGGCAAGACCCCCTTCGACCGCCAGCGCGACTTGGAGCGCGGCGACAGCTATCTGCCGCGCGGCTACCGGCTCGGGTCCTTCCTGTTCTACCCCACGGTCGAGACCTATCTGGAGCGCAACGACAACATCTACGCCCAGCCGAGCAACCGTGTCGGCGACTGGATCGCGGCGGCCGGGCCGTCGTTCCGGCTGCGCTCGGACTGGAACCGCCACTTCTTCGAGTCCGAGGCGACCTTCCGCGCCATCCGCTACTTCGAGAATGGCGACGACGACCAGAACAACGCCTATTTCAGCATGCGCGGCCAGTATGACGTGAGCCGCGCCCTGACCCTGAACGGGCGCGTCGCACTCGAGTCCGATCATGAGGACCGCGGCGATCCCGATGCCGCCAATGGCCGCGAGCCGACCCCGACCCGGCGCTACATCGCCCGGCTGGAGGGGGAGTACCGGCCCTCCCATGTGATGGCCCGGCTGTCGGCGGACCTGGTGCGCTACGACTTTTCGGACGTGGCGCGGGCCAACAACACGCCGATTAACAATGATGACCGTGACCGCACCCGGGCCGTGCTGACGGGACGCCTTGGCTATGAGTACCTGCCGGAGACCGACGCCTTCATCGAGGTGTCTGTGAACCGCGTCGACTACGCGGTCGACGCCGACGATTTCGGCTACCGCCGCAGTTCCACCGGCCAGCGCTTTGTGGTCGGCACCGAGGTCGATTTCACCGGCGTCACGGTGGGCGAGGTCTATCTCGGCTGGATGCGGCAGGATTTCGAGGATGAGCGGCTGGAGACCGTGTCGGCCCTCGATGCCGGCGGCAGGGTGCGCTGGAACGCCACCAACCTGACCACCGTGACCATGGCGCTGACACGCACCATCGACGATGTCACCAACGCCGGCGCCGCCGCCCGCCAGACCACGACGGGCCGGATCGATGTCGATCACGAATTCCTGCGCAACCTGACGGCGAATGCCTATGTCTCGTTTTCTGAGGCCGACTACCAGGGTGTCGACATCGTCGACGACACGCTGATGGCGGGCGTTCGCGTCGAGTATCTGGTGAACCGCCATGCCAAGCTGGGGGTGCGCTACGATTTTCGCGACCGCACGTCGAATTCCGCCGGGCGGGAGTTCCGCCAGAACGTGACGCGGCTGGACCTGGCGGTGCGGTTCTGAAAAATGGCGACGACATCGGGGGGGAGGACGCGGACAGGAGCTCAGGGGATGGTGATCCATCGGCTATTGGTGGGCGTGCTGCTGGCGGTGCTGGCCGTCGGCGGCGTGCTGGCGGACACGGCCTATCGGCTGGGCGCCGGCGACAAGGTGCGGGTTACGGTGTTCGGCGAGGCTGATCTGTCCGGCGAGTTCGAGGTGAGTGCGGACGGCACGCTGGCGCTGCCGCTGATCGGCGAGGTGAAGGTCGGCGGCCTGTCCTTGCGCGAGTCGGAGCGGCTGATCGGCGTGAAGCTTGCCGATGGCTACCTGCAGAATCCGAAAGTCGCGATCGATGTCCTGAACTACCGGCCCTTCTATATCCTGGGCGAGGTCAGGGTGCCCGGCAAATACCCGTTCGAGACGGGGATGACGGTGCTGACCGCCGTCACCCTGGCCGGCGGCTTCACCTACCGGGCGGACGAGAAGGACATACTGGTGATCCGCGCCGGACGGCCCGGCGGCGACACCACGCTGCGCCCGGTCCCGCTCGACATGCCGGTGCAGCCGGGCGACACCATCCGGGTGACGGAAAGGTTCTTCTAGGACCATGGCGGAGGCCCGCGACGCACCGCCCCTGCGCGTGCTGTCGGTCAGCCCCAGCTTCGACCCCGCCCACCGCTTCGGCGGCCCGGTCAGAAGCCTGCTCGGCCTCTGCCGGGCGCTGGCGGCACGCGGCGACACCGGGCTCCGGGTCCTCACCACCGATGCCGCCGCGCCGGATGGCCGTGACCGGCTGAAAGTGCCGGCGGGCTGGCAGCGGCATGCGGCCGGCTTCGCCATCCGCTACTTCCGCTGGTGGCTGCCGCCGGACATCGCGCCCGGGCTGCTGCTTGCCCTGCCGGGGGAGGTGCGGCGGGCGGAACTCGTCTGCCTGGACGGCACCTATTCCTTCACCACGCCAGCCACCCTGGCCTGCTGCCGGCTGTTCCGGCGGCCGCTGCTGTGGTGGCCGCGCGGCGCCCTGATGGCGGCCGGCCTGCCGCTGCGCAAGCGGCTGTGGAACCGGCTCTGCCGGTGGCTGGCCGATCCGGCGCGCTG
>CAZEQG010000313.1:0-4466 GCA_964514295.1 uncultured Alphaproteobacteria bacterium | reverse complement strand
TCCGGGGGCGCCGGGCACGAAGCGCTCGACCCCGGCCAGCAGATGCAGCGGCGCGCCGGCCCGCGCCTCGCGGCGGAAGCGGATGTGGTGGCGCAGCACCGCCAGCGTGGTCTCGGCCCCGGGCGAATAGGCGCGCGGCAGGCCAAGCTCGGCGGCCAGCCCGGCCATGCCCTGCATGGCAAAGTCGACGTAGAAGCGGGTGTTGAGGTGCCCCATCTCGTCGCATTCCCAGGCGTTCACGCTGCTGCGCCAGGTCTCCACCAGATTGTCGGGAAGGCTGGTCACGGGCGTCAGCCGCCGGACTTGCGGAAGGCGTCGTAGCGGGCCTTGTTCGCCTCGTTCGGCGGATAGAGCCCGGGCAGGGCCGCACCGCCCCGCACCTCCTCCATGATCCAGCCCTCCAGCGCCTCCTGCTCGGCGGCGGCATGGGCGACCTGTTCGACCAGCGCCTGCGGGATCACCACCGCGCCGTCGCCATCGGCCACGATCACGTCGTCGGGGAACACCGCGACGCCGCCGCAGCCGACCGGTTCCTGCCAGTTCACGAAGGTGAGCCCGGCGACCGAGGGCGGGGCGGCGATGCCCTGGCACCAGATCGGCAGGCCGCTGGCCAGGGTGCCGGCGCGGTCGCGCAGCACCCCGTCGGTGACCAGCCCGGCAATGCCGCGGGCGGCCATGCGGGCGCACAGGATGTCGCCGAAGATGCCGGCATCGGTGACGCCGCGGGCATCGGCCACCACCATGGCGCCGGCCGGCATCGCCTCGATCGCGGCCCGGGTGGAGCGCGGCGAGGACCAGGATTCCGGTGTCGCCAGATCCTCGCGCGCGGGCACGAAGCGCAGGGTGAAGGCCGGCCCGATCAGCCGCGGCGCGCCCTCGCGCAGCGGCATGGCGCCGCGCATCCACACGTTGCGCAGCCCCTTCTTCAGCAGGACCGTGGTGATGGTGGCGGTGGAGGCGGCGGCAAGCGCCGCCATGACGGCGGGGTCGATCGGCATCGGGACATCCTCGGGGGCATGCGTGGCGTGACGGGGCAGTGACAGCACACCGGCCCGGGCTTGCCAAGCGGGGTCGAAGCCTGTAGAACGCGCGCCGTCAAGCAAACCCTCACGCGGGCGCCGGGCATTCCCAGCCACTCACCATGGCGGGGAGGGCCCATACCGGTGCCGCGCGCTTCGGCACATCCATGTCCGGGTGGCCGGGGCGGCGGTCACGGCCCGCGGCGGCCCAACCGGTTAAAGGAACCGATCAGACATGGCGATGCCCACCTTTTCGATGCGCCAGCTCCTGGAAGCGGGCGTGCATTTCGGCCACCACACCCGGCGCTGGAACCCGAAGATGGCGCCCTTCATCTTCGGCGTGCGCAATGGCGTGCACATCATCGACCTGGAGCAGACGGTGCCGATGCTCCACCGCGCCCTGCAGGCGGCGCGCGACGTGGTGTCGGGCGGCGGCCGGGTGCTGTTCGTCGGCACCAAGCGCCAGGCGGCCGAGGCCATCGCCGAAGCGGCCAAGACCTGCGGCCAGTATTATGTGAACCACCGCTGGCTCGGCGGCATGCTGACCAACTGGAAGACCATCTCCCAGTCGATCCGCCGCCTGAAGGAGCTGGACGAGCAGCTTTCCGGCGACCCCAGCGGGCGCACCAAGAAGGAGCTGCTGAACCTGACGCGCGAGCGCGACAAGCTGGAGCGTGCGCTGGGCGGCATCCGCGAGATGGGCGGCCTGCCCGACGTGCTGTTCGTGATCGACACGAACAAGGAGGCGATCGCCATCCAGGAGGCCAACAAGCTCGGCATCCCGGTGATCGCCATCCTGGACAGCAACTGCGATCCCGAGGGCGTCACCTTCCCGATCCCGGGCAATGACGATGCCATGCGCGCGATCGCGACCTACTGCGAGCTGATCACCGCGGCGGTGCTGGACGGCCTGCAGGCCGAGCTGGTGGCGACCGGCGGCGATGCCGGCGAGGCCGTCGACCTGCCGCCGGAGCCGCTGCCCGAGGCCGAGCAGCCGGCCGCCACCGCCTGATCCGGGTTACCTGACCTTACCCCAGATATCCGAAGAGGACCGATCCGATGGCTGAGGTGACTGCCGCGCTCGTCAAGGAGCTGCGTGAGAAGACCGGCGCCGGCATGATGGACTGCAAGAAGGCGCTGGCGGAGGTGGCCGGCGACCTGGAGCAGGCGGTCGACTGGCTGCGCAAGAAGGGCCTGGCGGCCGCGGCCAAGAAGGCCGGCCGGGTCGCCGCCGAGGGGCTGGTCGGGGTGACCGCCCCGGGCACCGCCGCGGCGGTGGTCGAGGTGAATGCCGAGACCGATTTCGTGGCCCGCAACGACACCTTCCAGGGCTTCGTGCGCGAGGTCGCGGCGGCCGCCCTGGCGACCGGCGGCGATCTTGCGGCAGTGCAGGCCGCCAAGGCCGCCAGCGGCCGCAGCATCGCCGAGGAGCTGACCCATCTGGTCGCCACCATCGGCGAGAACATGTCGCTGCGCCGCACGGCCGCGCTGAAGGTGGGAGAGGGCATCGTCGCCTCCTACATGCATTCGGCCGTCGCCCCCAATCTCGGCAAGATCGGCGTGCTGGTGGCGCTGGAATCGGCGGGCGACAAGGACAAGCTGGCGGCGCTCGCCAAGCAGATCGCCATGCATGTGGCGGCGGCGAACCCGCTGTCGCTCGATGTCGCCTCGCTCGACCCGGCGGTGGTCCAGCGCGAGCGCGAGGTGCAGACGGCCAAGGTGATCGAGGAGGGCCGCCCGGCCGACAAGGCGGCGCAGATCGTCGAGGGGCGGCTGCGCAAGTTCTATGAGGAGAGCGTGCTGCTGGAGCAGCTCTTCGTCATGGACGGCAAGACCAAGGTCGCCAAGGTGGTGGCCGACGCCGCCAAGGAGATCGGGGCGCCGGTCGCGGTCACCGGCTTCCTGCGCTATGCGCTGGGCGCCGGCATCGAAAAGAAGGACGGGGATTTCGCCGCCGAGGTCGCGGCCCTCGCCCGCTAGCCGCCGGAAAGGGGACGCGCCATGGCCACCGACCCGGGCCCCGGCGGGCCGGTACCGCGCTACCGGCGCGTCCTCCTGAAGATCTCCGGCGAGGCCCTGATGGGCGAGCGCGACTACGGGCTCGATCCGGGCACGGTGGAGCGCATCGCCGACGAGGTGCAGGAGGTCAGCCGGCTTGGCGTGCATGTCTGCTGCGTGATCGGCGGCGGCAACATCTTCCGTGGCATGTCGGGCGCCGCCCGCGGCATGGAGCGGGCGACCGCCGACTACATGGGCATGCTGGCCACGGGGATGAACGCGCTCGCCCTGCAGAACGCGCTGGAAAAGCGCGGGGTGCAGACGCGGGTGCAGTCGGCCCTGCCGATCTCGGCGGTGTGCGAGCCCTATATCCGGCGCCGGGCGATCCGGCACATGGAGAAGGGGCGGGTGGTGATCTTCGCCGCCGGCACCGGCAACCCCTTCTTCACCACCGACACGGCGGCCGCCCTGCGGGCCACGGAGATGGGCTGCGATGCCATCCTGAAGGGCACCAAGGTCGATGGCGTCTACAGCGCCGACCCGGTGAAGGTGCCCGATGCCACGCGCCATGACCGGCTCAGCTATCTCGACGTCCTGTCGCGCGACCTGAAGGTGATGGACGCGGCCGCGATCTCGCTGGCGCGCGAGAACAGCATTCCCATCCTGGTGTTCTCGATCCACAATCCAGGCGCCTTCGCCGATGTGATTTGCGGCAAGGGGCGCTTCACGATCATCTCGGAATGAGGAAAAGGACCTGAGCCATGGCCGCCGCAGCCCCCGACCTGAGGCACATCCAGCGCCGGATGGACGGCGCTCTCGAAATCCTCAAGAAGGAGTTCTCCGGGCTGCGTACCGGCCGCGCCTCGGTGCACCTGCTTGAGCCGGTGCAGGTCGAGGCCTATGGCCAGTCCATGCCGCTGCACCAGGTCGCCTCCGTCAGCGTGCCCGAGCCGCGCATGCTGACCGTGCAGGTCTGGGACCGCGGCATGGTGAAGGCCGTCGACAAGGCGATCCGCGAGGCCGGCCTCGGCCTCAACCCGCAGACCGAGGGCCAGCTCATCCGCGTGCCGGTGCCCGATCTGAACCAGGAGCGCCGGCAGGAGATTTCGAAGGTCGCGCACAAGTACGCCGAGGCCGCCAGGGTGTCGGTGCGCAACGTCCGCCGCGACGGCATGGACGCGCTGAAGAAGGCCGAGAAGGACCATGTCGTGAGCGAGGACGAGCGCGCCAAGCTGGAAAAGGACCTCCAGAAGCTGACCGACGAGCACATCCGCAAGATCGACGAGCTGCTGGCCGCCAAGGACAAGGAGATCATGCAGGTCTGAGCGGGCGGGCGGGAGATCGCGCGATGGCACCGTCGGGCGAGGCGGACGGGGATCGGGCGGCGCGCGCGCTGCCCCGGCACGTCGCCATCATCATGGATGGCAACGGGCGCTGGGCCAAGCGGCG
>CAZEQG010000312.1:0-4473 GCA_964514295.1 uncultured Alphaproteobacteria bacterium | reverse complement strand
CGAGCCGGCGCGCCGGGAGCGGGCGCCGGACGGCTCGGTGGCGGCGGTGTGGCTGGCGGGCGGCAGGCTGTGGCCGGAAGCCGTCCTCAGGGAGCGGCTGCTGGCCCGCTATGCGCGCTGAGGCTCAGCGCCGCCGGGCCATCCAGATCGCGGTGGTGTAGGGCACGGCGATCGCCGGCTCGCCGAGCCCTTCGAGGTATCGGGCGATCTCGGCGATGATGGCGGGGAAGGCCTCGCCGGCCTGGCGGGCCAGCGTGCCGTGGGAGCGCCAGGCCTCGATGCAGTCGGCGACGGCCTGCCGGTGGCGGACCCGCGATTCCAGATAGATCACCGGGCCGAAGCGGCCGCTGCGGTCGATCTCGGCTGTCTGGTCCTCGCGGCGCACGCCATAGCCATAGCCGGGGACGGCGCTGCGGATGATCGCCTCGATGCGCGCCTGGATGGGGTCCTCCAGGAAGCGGTGGTTCCACATGCAGGCGAACCAGCCGCCGGGGCGCAGGATGCGGCAGCTCTCGGCCAGGGCGGCCTGGCGGTCGCAGACGTTGAAGGAGCTGCCGAAGGTGACCAGGGCGAAGTGCTCCGCGGGCTGGCCCGTCGCCTCGCCGACGCCTTCCGTCCAGGTTACCTGGGCGAGGCCGGCCGTGCGCGCGATGCCGTTGCGCCGCATGGCGTCATTGGGTTCGACCGCCGCCACCGGATGGCCGCGCGCGGCCAGCATCAGCGTCAGATGGGCGACGCCGGCCCCGACGTCGCAGACCGGCTGTCCCGCCGCGGCGCCGGCCACCGCCAGCATCGCGTCGATCGCCGCCTCGGCATAGTCCGGGCGCTTCAGATAGGCATCGGCGAGGGCCGTATAGTCCCATTCCGTCTTCATCAGGTCCTGTCCGGGCTGGAGGGTGGAGCGGCGGCGAGGCTGGCAAACCGCGGCAGTTCGCCCGCCGCCATCATCGAATGGTAGAGGGCGAGGTCATCGGCGGTGTCGACCTCCCCCCAGGGGTGGCGGTTGGCCACGGTGGCGATCGCGGTGCCGGCCTGCAGGGCCAGCCGCAGCAGCGATGTCATGTCGAGCCGGTCGGCGGCGGCGGCCGGCAGGCTGGCGACCAGGCGCACCACGCCGGCCCAGCCCGCCGGGGTGAACTTCAACAGCCCCATGTACTGGCCCTGCACCGCCTCGACATCCGCGACCCGGCCGCCGATCTCGGTCAGCCAGCCCTCCGGATCGCGGGCGAAGGTCTCGGCGTCGGCGCGCGGATCGGCCGAGCGCCGGCGCCACAGCGCCAGCCAGGCGGGATCATAGGCGATGGCGATCTCGCCCGGTGCGGCGGCCAGCGCCGCCACCGTGGCGGGCGAATAGAAGATGTCGCCATAGGAGACCAGGCAGTCGCCGGCCTCAAGCCATTCCGTCGCCGCCGCAAGGGAGCGGACCATGTTCGTTTCCGCCCAGCGCGGATTGTGGAAGCGCCTCGCGCCGAAACCCTCCAGCATCTCCGCCCGGTAGCCGCTGACGATGCCGACCTCGCCTGCGCCGGCCGCCGTCAGGGCGGCGAGCTGCCAGGCGATCAGCGGCTGGCCGTCGAGCAGGCTGAGGCATTTCGGCCGGTCGTCGGTGAGCTTCGACATCCGGCTGCCGCGGCCGGCGGCAAGGATCAGTCCACGCATGGCACGACACCCAGATGGTCACGGAACAGGGCGATGTCGCGCGGGTCGGGCACGCCCTCGCGCTCCGGATGCCACATCACGCCCAGCACCCGGCCATCCTGGCTGCGCATCGCCTCGACCGTGCCGTCGCCGGCGGCCGCCAGCACCTCGAAGCCTTCCGGCGCGGCGGGCAGGCAGAAATTGTGAAAGCTGTTCACCTCGCGCAGGCTGCCATCGGCCCAGTCCACGCGATGGCGGGTGGCGACATGGCCGGGGCGCCGGGCAAGTGCGATGCCGTGCGCGCAGGCCAGGAACTGGAGACCGCGGCACACCGCCAGCACCGGCTTTCCCGCCGCGGCCGCATGCGCCAGCAGCAGCCGGTCGACCGTGTCGCGCTCGGGCGCGGTGCCGCCATATTCGACAAGATCGCCGCCGCCGGTCAGCAGCACGGCGTCGACCGGCACCCGGGCGAGGATGGCGGCCGCCGCCGCCGGGTGGTTGGGCAGCGGCAGCAGGGCCGCGCCGCAGGCGGCCAGGAAGCGGGCCCAGTTCTGGTCGAGCCCGTCGCGCCTTTCGCCGTAGTCCGGCTGCAGGTCGACCCGCTGACTGGCGGCGACCAGCCTCACGCCAGGATCCTTATCTGGCGGCCGGCGCAGTCCAGCTCCACCATGCCGGCGGCAGACACCGCCGCAAACAGGCTCTCGCCCGCGCCGATCGCCGCGGGAACGCCAAGCTCGGCCGCCCGGATCGCCATGTGCGAGTTGATGCCGCCATAGGCGGTGACGAAGCCGGCCACGCCGCGGGCGAAGATCCAGTCATAGCCGGGGTCGGCACTGGCGATCGCCACGATCGCGCCGGCCAGGTCCCCCTCGGCCGCCGCCGCGCGCACCGGCGCCACCACCTTGTCCTGGGTGATGAAGTTGGGGGCGGTCGGCGGCATGGCGAAGGACCATGCCTCCTCCGGCGACAGGATCACCGGCGGCAGCAGGATCTGTCTGGTCAGGCCATGCGCCGCCCGGCCCTGCTCCACGGCCCGCCGCAGCGCGTCGCCGCGGATGGCGCTGCCGACATGGAGGTCGCGCAGCACCGCGATGTCGAGATAGGACATGTCGTCGCGCGTCAGGCCATGACTGGCGCCCAGATGGGCGAGGAGCGAGAGCACGTCGCTGAGGCTGCGGGTGAACACGAACTTGGCGTATTCGCGGCCGCGGATGCCGTTCTCGATGAAGTCGAACAGGCCGATCACGTCATGGGCCAGCCCATGCGCGTCAAGCAGCCGGCCGATGGCCCGGATCTGGTCGAGCGACAGGGCGAAGGGCGCGGCAGGCGCGGCCGGCTGCGGCGCGGGGGCGGCGGCACCGGGCGGGAAATAGCGCTCCGGCGCCTCGTCGTAGCGCAGCGACAGGATGTCGTCGGTGCCGGGGCGCAGATGGCCGTACTTGCGCAGGAAGCTGCCGCGGTCGAGATCGCGCAGGTCCTGGCCCATCTGGCTGCTGATGGTGCCGAGCCCGCGCAGGAAGCGCGCCCGGTCGGCCTCGCTCAGCACACCCACCTTCACCAGCGACTGCAGGATCTCCATGGCGATGAAGCCGGCCCGCGCCAGCCCGGCGAAGGGCAGCGTGCCATAGCGCTTGCAGTCCTCCATCAGCCAGTAGATGCGCTCGACCGGGTCCATCGCCGCGTCGAGGATCTCGCGGTGCCGGCCCTCCAGCTCGTCCACCCGCAGCAGTTCTTCCTTCCACAGCCCGTTCTCGCCATTGATGATGCGGTTGGTCAGGCGGCGCAGGCTGTCGCAGATGCTGCGCCGGTCGGCGGCGCTGAAGCCGGCCGCCGCCAGGCTTTCGAGGCGCGAGGGCAGGTCGAAGGTGTAGCAGGAAAAGACGATGTCGAACTCGACCTTGTCGTGCAGGCTGGGATCGGCGGCAAGACAGTCCAGATAGTGGTCGACAAGACGGTCGGCGAGCCCAGGGGCAATGTCGGCGGGCAGGAACGAGTTGAAGCTCACCCTGGCATCGATATAGGGCAGCCCGTGGAAATGCTTCATCAAGGGGAAGCTGCGCAGGTTCTTGTAGCCGTACCGCGAGCGCTGGTAGGCCCAGATCGCATCGGTGATGAGCTCGCGGTAGAGCGACAGGGCGAGCGGGCGCGGGCGCGTGCCGATGATCTCGGCCGGGTTCCAGTCCGGCATCACGCCAAAGATGGTGCGCCGGCCATGCAGCCGGGGATGCGGGCGGCTCGCCGCCTCGATGTGGCGGGCCACACTGTGCAGCAGGCTGCCATGCGCGGCCTCGTCGATACCGCCGCCGGCGACCCGCAGCGGACGGGCCTGGAACAGATAGAGCGCGTCCTCGGTGAAGGCGAACTCGACGTCGATGGCGGCACAGCCGGTCAGCGCCTCAATCTCGCGGCACAGGGCCACCACCGCGGCGATCCGCCCGGACGGGGCCTGTGCCGCCGCGCGGGCATGGAAATGGGTGGTGGTGTGCCGGCCATAGCCGCCGGTCACCGCCGCCGTGTCCCCCGATTCCTCGATGCTGATCACGAAATAGGGCAGGTTCCCGCCGGGATCGCGGGTCAGGGCCACGCCGGCGCACACCACGCCCTCCAGCATGGGCTGGATCAGCACCTCGTTGTCGTCGCGCGCCTCGCCGCGCTCGGCATAGGAGGCGATCACCCGGTCCACCGCCGCGGCCAGCGCCGCCGCGCCGGTGACGTTCGGCACGCTGAGAAAGCGTCCGGCGAGCGAAGCCGCGGCCGAATCCTCGCCGACCGCACTGCTGCGCACGATCAGCGGCCGGTCGGCCCAGCCCTGGCGATGGACGGCCGCCAGGGCCG
>CAZEQG010000311.1:0-4508 GCA_964514295.1 uncultured Alphaproteobacteria bacterium | reverse complement strand
CGGGTGGCGGCGGCCGATGCGGTGCTGGCCGACGTACGCTGGCCCGATGGCGCCGAAGCGCTGCTGCGGGCGGGGCGCGCAGCAGGGATCCCGGCGGTGCTGGATGCCGACAGCGCGCCGCGCCAGGTGCTGGAGCGGCTAGTGCCGCTGGCCAGCCACGCCATCTTCTCCGATGCCGGGCTCGACGTGCTGACCGGCGGCCGGCTCGCCGGCCTCGGCCACCCCGGCATCGTCGGTGTCACCTGCGGGGCTGCCGGCTTCCGCTGGCTGGAGAATGGGCGGGAGCACCATGTCCCGGCCCTGGCGGTGACGGCGGTCGATACGCTGGCGGCCGGCGACGTGTTCCACGGCGCCTTCGCGCTGCGCCTGGCCGAAGGTGCGACGGTGGCCGAGGCCGGGCGCTTCGCGGCCGTCGCCGCCAGCCTGAAATGCCGCGTCTTCGGCGGCCGCCTGGGCTGCCCCTTGCGCGCCGAGGTCGAGGCGGTGCTAAACTGTGCGCGCCCATGAGCAGCAATCCCTGGACCACCCTGTCGTCGCGGCCGATCTACGAGAATCCGTGGATCGCGGTGACCGAGCATCAGGTGCTGAACGCCAAGGGCGCCCCCGGCATCTACGGCACCGTCCATTTCCGCAAGCTGGCGCTCGGCGTGGTGCCGCTCGATGCCGAAGGCTGCACCTATCTGGTGGGCCAGCACCGCTACCCTTTCGACAGCTATTCCTGGGAGATTCCCGAGGGGGGCGGGCCGCTCGACGGCGATCCGCGCCAGTCGGCGGCCCGCGAACTGTCCGAGGAGACAGGGCTGATCGCAGCCGACTGGCTGGAAGTGCTGCGGATGGACCTGTCCAACAGCGTGACCGACGAGCATGCCGTCTGCTTCCTCGCCTGGAACCTCACCCAGGCCACGGCCCATCCCGACGACGAGGAGGTGCTGCAGGTGCGCCGCCTGCCCTTCGCCGAGGCGCTGGCCATGGTGATGGACGGCGCCATCACCGATTCGCTCAGCATCGCCGCGCTGCTGAAGCTGCGCCTCATGGCGCTGGAAGGGGCGCTGCCCGAACAGCCGCGCCGGCTGATCCTGGGATGAGCGAACACGTCATCACCCGCGAGGCGCTGCTGTCCGGCCATGTCCAGCGCATGGCGCGCGAAGGCAACCCCGGCTTCACGCCGCTGAGCGAGGAGGAGATGGCCGCCAGCCGCGCCGCCACGCTTGCCGCCTGCCCCGATCGCGGCGACGGCTCGGTCTGGGTGTTCGGCTATGGCTCGCTGATCTGGAACCCGGCCTTCCACTTCGTGGAGACGCGGGTGGGCTTGGCCCATGGCTGGCACCGCCGCTTCTGCCTGTGGACGCTGATGGGCCGGGGCAGCCCCGAGCAGCCCGGGCTGATGCTGGGGCTGGACCGCGGCGGGCGGGTCGGCGGGCTCGCGCTGCGCATCGCGCCGGAGGCAGTGGAGCAGGAGACGGCACTGATCTGGCGGCGCGAGATGGTGGGCAACGCCTATGTGCCGCGCTGGCTGAAGCTGCAGACGGCCCAGGGGCCGGTGCAGGCGATCGCCTTCACCATCAATCGCGCCCATCCCCGCTATCTGCCCCATATCGACGATGCCGAGGCGGCGCGCGTGATCGCGGTCGCCTGCGGGCGGCTCGGGCCCTGCGCCGACTACCTGTTCAACACCCACCGCCATCTCGCCGAGCTGGGGCTGCCCGATCGCCGCCTGCGCCGGCTGACCGAGCTGGTGCGCCGGGAACTGGCGGCCCGCGGGGTCTAGCGGCAGCACCCTGGCCGTCGGGTCATGCCGCCTTCAGCCATGGACCGGCGCTGGCCCGCCTGCGCGGCATCCAGAAGATCAACCAGGTGCTGGACGCGGTGTGGGTCAGGGCCGGGGAATGAGCACCACGCGGTGCGCCCAGTCTCGCCCGTCGCTGACCGTGATCTGCGCGAAGCCGATCATCGCCGCCAGATCGAAGAAGGTGAACACCTCCTCCACGCCGAGGTCGATGAACAGCCGGGTGGTGCGGGCCTGGGCGGTGAGGATGGCCAGCAGCCCGCGCATGCGGAACAGCGTGTCGAACTGGCCGGGGCCGAGCGCCACCACGATCAGCTTCTCGGCATGTTCGCCCTTGGCGAACACGGCATAGCCGGGCGGATAGGGCTGGCGCAGGGCCTGGGCGGTCAGCGCCGTGACGAAGGCCACACGCCGGCCGCGGTCGCTGCCCGGCAGCAGCGGGGCGCGGGCGCGGAACAGCTCGGAGGTGGCCGGAAAAGGATAGTAGTAGCCGGCATGGTCGAAATCCTCGTCCTCGTCCGCCCAGGCCGGAGCGGCCAGGAACAGGCACAGGGCAAGGAGGACGAGGCGGCGCATGGGGCAAGCTTCCGCCCGCAGCACCGCCATGGCAAGCCCGTCCTTGCCCCCCTATAGTGGCGGCCATGAGCGCATGCCCCAGACTGGCCTTCGTGGCCGCGGAGACGGCCGAGGCTGCGGAGGCGGCGGCACGGCTTTCGGCTCGCTATGGCTCGACCGAGCCGGCGGCGGCCGATGTGATCGTGGCGCTTGGCGGCGACGGCTTCATGCTGGACAGCCTGCACCGCTACCGCGCGCTGGCGCGGCCGATCTATGGCATGAACCGGGGCACCGTCGGGTTCCTGATGAACAGCTATGGCGAGGACGACCTGCCCCGCCGCATCGCCCAGGCCGAGAAGATCACCCTGAACCCGCTGCGCATGCGCGCCACCGACCGCGCGGGGAACTGCCTTGAGGCGCTGGCGATCAACGAGGTGTCGCTGCTGCGCCAGTCCCGCCAGGCGGCCAAGATCCGCATCCACATCGACGGCGCCGTGCGGCTGGAGGAACTGATGTGCGACGGGGTGCTGGTGGCGACACCGGCCGGCAGCACCGCCTACAACCTGTCGGCCCATGGCCCGATCGTGCCGCTCGGCGCCAATGTGCTGGCGCTGACCCCGATCAGCGCCTTCCGGCCGCGGCGCTGGCGCGGCGCCCTGCTGCCGCTGACCGCCGAATTCGCCTTCGAGGTGCTGGAGCCCGACAAGCGCCCGGTCAGCGCCGTGGCCGATCACCAGGAGGCGCGCGAGGTGGTGCAGGTGACCGTGCGCAGCGCCCCCGATATCGCGCTGACCCTGCTGTTCGACCCCGAGCACAACCTTGAGGACCGCATCCTGCTGGAGCAGTTCCAGCCCTAGCCCCGGCAGGCGCGGCGGCCGGGCAGGCGGTTGCCAGAATGCCCGGAAGGTCGGACTATGGGCGCCGGGAAACGGCCGCCAGGCAAGGGCCGAGGGAGGATCGCAGCGTGAAGATCGGGGTGCCGAAAGAGATCAAGGTCGAGGAATACCGCGTCGGCATGACGCCGGCCTCGGTGCGCGAGATGGTGCTGCACGGCCACCAGGTGGCGGTCGAGACCCAGGCCGGCCGCGGCATCGGCTTCGACGACGCCGACTATGTGGCGGCTGGCGCGGTGATCCTGCCGAGCGCGGCCGAGGTGTTTGCGACGGCCGACATGATCGTGAAGGTGAAGGAGCCCCAGCCGGTGGAGATCGCCCGCCTGCGCCCGGGCCAGATCCTGTTCACCTACCTTCACCTGGCGCCCGACCCCGAGCAGGCCCAGGGGCTGATCGACAGCGGCTGCATCGCCATCGCCTATGAGACGGTAACGGGGCGCAGCGGCGGCCTGCCGCTGCTGGCGCCGATGTCGGAGGTGGCCGGGCGGATGGCCGTGCAGGTGGGCGCCCATTGCCTGGAGAAGCGCCAGGGTGGGGCCGGCGTGCTGCTGGGCGGCGTGCCCGGCGTGCCGGCGGCCAAGGTGACGGTGCTGGGCGGCGGCGTGTCCGGCACCAACGCGGCGCGGATGGCGATGGGGATGGAGGCGCATGTCGTGGTGATCGACCGCTCGATCGAGCGGCTCTATCAGCTCGACCTGCAGTTCGGCCGCCAGCTCCACACCATCTTTGCCACCCGCGATGCGATCGAGGCGCATGTCCTGTCCTCCGACCTGGTGATCGGGGCGGTGCTGGTGCCCGGGGCGGCCGCCCCCAAGCTGGTGACGCGCGACATGGTCAAGCGCATGAAGCGCGGCAGCGTCCTGGTGGACATCTCGATCGACCAGGGCGGCTGCTTCGAGACCTCGCGCCCCACCACCCATGCCGATCCCACCTATGTGGTGGACGAGGTGGTGCATTACTGCGTGGCGAACATGCCGGGCGCGGTCGCCCGCACCTCCACCCAGGCGCTGAACAACGCCACCCTGCCCTTCGCCCTGGCGCTGGCCGACCATGGCGTCCGCAAGGCCCTGGCCGAGGACCCGCATCTGCGCAACGGCCTGAATGTCCACCACGGCCGCATCACCCACAAGGCGGTGGCCGAGGCGCTGTCGCTGCCCCATGTGCCGGCCGAGGAGGCGCTGGGCCTCTGACGCGCCATCCGGCACCGCCGGGGCGGCAGGTCCGGGGCGGTCAGGCGTGGTGGCAGGCGGCGGCGTGGCCGGGGGCAAGCGGGC
>CAZEQG010000310.1:0-4508 GCA_964514295.1 uncultured Alphaproteobacteria bacterium | reverse complement strand
TGCTGCTGGCGGACGGGCCGCTGGGCCGCGCCGGCAGCCGCCTGCGTGGCCATGAATTCCACTATGCCACGGTGAGCCAGCCATCCGGCGACGCGCCGCTGGCGGAGGTGAGCGATGCCGAGGGGCGCCCGCTCGGCGACCGCGGCAGCCGCCGCGGACAGGTCAGCGGCAGCTTCTTCCACGCCATCGCCGCCGCACCCCCCTGAGGGGGGTGCCGAGGCCGCGGCGCCCGGCGGCTACATGCCGGGAAAGGCCAGGGCTTCGATGTTCTCGATGAGGAAGGCAAGGCCGACGCCGGCGATCACGCCGCCGGCGATGCGCAGGTTGGCGAGCCGGCCCTCGCCCGCAAGCCAGAGGCGCCGCACCGCTTCCGCCACCGCCAGCACGATGGCCGCCTGGATGAGGCCGAAGCCGAGGAGATAGGCGGCGATCGGCGTGGACTCGGCGCCGATCACGGCCTCGCCATAGGCCCAGCCATGGAACAGCCCGGCCAGGGCGAAGAAGGCGGTCATCGCCTGTGGCGCCGGCCGGGCGGCAATGATCGCCGCCCCCAGCAGCACCACCGAGCCGGCGACGGCGAGTTCGGCCAGCGGCAGCGCGATCCCGGCGAGCTGAACCAGGCTCCCGGCCAGGGTGGCGGCGATGAAGGCAAGCGGCGCCCAGGGCCGGGCGCCGAGCAGCGCGGTCATCGCCCCGACGCCGATGATGAAGGCCAGATGATCGAAGCCGATCACCGGATGGCCGATGCCCGAGGCCAGGCCTTCGAACAGGGTGGCCGGCGTCTGCCCGCCCATCGGATGGTGCGCGAGCGCCGGTTCGACGGTTGCGGCAAGCAGCAGCAGGGCGACAGCGATCCGCATCACAAGCATCCTCCAGATCGGGCAAGACGCCATATTGCGTTGCGGCCGGCCGGCCCACAAGCCCCGAAAATCGCCGGCACCTCCGGCCCTCAGGCTGGGCTTTCCTCGGCGTTCCGCGGGGCGTCGGCGGCGTGGGAGCGGGCGATGTCCTCCCCCCATTCCTCCACCAGCTCGCGCTGCAGCTCCTTCAGCCGCCGCACCTTCTGCTCGGCCTGCAGGCGCAGGAAGACGCCGACGATGGACGGCGCCACGAAGTAGATCACCCAGCCGACCGCGGCCGCCCCGACCATCACCAGGAGGGCCACCGGATCGGCCACCTGGCGCATCGAGCCCTCGACCGAATGTTCGCTGACCCACAGCCGCATGCCATAGGGCAGCACGCCGGCGAAATTCATGCAGCCGACGCAGAAGGCGGCATATTTCTCCTTCCGCCGATCGATCATGTAGGCGATCACGGTCGGCAGCATGCCAATGGCAAAGATCAGCAGTGTCGGCAGCACAAAGACGGCCATCATCAGCAGGACGATGCCCATGATCAGCTTCACGCCGCTGACGCCCTTGGCCTGCGCCATATCCCTTCGCCCGCCTAGTACATGCTCATGATGATCAGGGTCGTGCTCACCACGATACTGCAGATTACTCCGGAAATCACTGCCGCTGTCTGTTCGCCGATGTCGACGGCGCGGGCATAGGCCTGTTCGATCGCCAGGCGCAGGGCCGACAGATCGGCGGTGAGCTGGGCATGGCTGCGCGCGGCCATGCGGAAGTCGCGCTCGTCGCGGTCGCGGGCACGGATGTCCTCGAAAGGCTGCACCACCGCGCGCAGCCAGCCGGCCTTGGCGGCGCGGTCCAGCATCTCGCCCAGGTTGCGCCGCTGCCGGCGGTTGTGGAAGCGCACCACTTGGGGCCTGAGGATCGCCGCGATGCGCTCGGACAGGTGGGGCAGCGGCCCGCTCTGCGACAAATCCTGCACGCTGGCCAGCATGTGGGCGCCGGCCAGCAGCCGCACGAAGGGGTCGGCATCGTCGGCCAGCGGCTTCAGGGTGGCATCCGAGACCGTCTTGCTGCGGGCGGCGATGAAGGCGGCGAGATGGCGGTCCATCGGCTCGGCGATCTGGTGGCCGGCGGCGGTCGCGGCCTCCAGCGCCGGCAGCAGGTCGGCCAGGTCGATCACCCCGCGCTCGGCCACCGGCGGGCTGAGGCAGGGCATGTAGGGGTTGAGCTCGTAGAGCGCGCGTTCGTAGCCGAAGCCGGGGCCGGTCTGGGTCATCATGCCGGCCAGCCGCTCGAACAGGCCATGCAGGCGCGTCCATTCCGGCCGCGTGGTGCCCTGCATGGCCAGCCAGTGGATCGGCAGCCGGGCGGCCAGAATGTCGGCGAGCACGCTGCGCCGCTCGCTGCCCTCCGGCGCCAGGGCCATGGCATCGCCAAGCCCGTCCGGAAAGGCGGCCACACCGCGATGGCGGATCGGCGCGCGGGGATCGAGCGCCAGCAGCACCCTGGCCACCAGCCGGTCGGCCTCGGTGGTGCTGGCCGCGATGGTGGGGCCCATGGCCTGGTGGAAGCGGCCGGTGGTCTGGGTGTCGGCGAGGCTGCGCTCGACCCAGTTGCGCAGGTCCGGACTCTGGACCACGGGTGCGGCCAGCGGCCAGTCCTCGGCCAGGGCGTTGGCGAGGCTGCGGCCGGAGGCGTGCAGCAGGTTGCGGTGGGTGAACTGGCGGGCGGCACGGCGCGGGCCGCGGCCCTGGCGCGGTGTCAGCCGCATGCCCTGCAGCCACATGTCGATGTCCTGGAATGTCCAGCGCTCGCGCTGGTCGTCGGCCACCAGGCCGCGCACCAGCTCCAGGATGTTCATCGACAGCCGGTGGCCGGCCAGCAGCGCCACCAGCGAGCCCTGGTCGATACGCCGCTGCAGCAGTTCGGCGCTGGTCATCGCCTTGCCCGGCCTTTCGCCGATCGACAGGGCGATCACCGTGGCGCCAAGGGCGAACAGGTCGTCGGCGATGCTGCCGCGGCCGCGGCCGGAGGGATCGCAGACCGCGCTCTCGATCGGCTCGCACCAGGCCGGCTGGTCGAGGCCGGGCGGCCCCGTCACCCCTTCGCCCAGCACCAGCGCATTCTTGGCGCCGTCCACCCAGAACAGGTTGTTGGGCCGGATCGCGCGGTGCGTCAGCCCGCGCCCCATGATGTCGCGCAGGGCGGCGGCCAGCGGCGCCACCAGCCCCTTGGCCAGCACCTCGTCGGGTACCGGATCGAAACGCTCCTCCAGATTGTGCACCACGCGCTCGCCGGCCGGGCGCTCGTAGATCGCCGCAATCATCCGGCGCTGCGTCGGCAGCCAGTCGCAGGGACCGAAATCGATCAGCCGCAGCAGGGCGCTGGCGGAAAATCCGCGCAGGCTGTCCATCGCCTCGATGCGCGGCATCATCCGCGGGTCGCTGAGGAAGGCGACATAGCTGCCGCCGGAGCCCTGCCGGTCCTGCGCCGTGTAGGCCTGGGCCATCGGCGAATCCAGCATGGCCAGCGGCAGGCCCGGATCGATCACCCAGCGCCCCTTGACCAGGACCGTCTTGGGGGGCGGCGGTGGCGGCGCGGGCGCCGCAGGAGCAGGGGCTTCGGTCGTCTCCGCCATCGCAAGATCGCTGTCTCGGCCATCCCCGCCTTAAGCGTGACTATCGATCAATGGCCTCAGCTTGTCGAGTGAATATCCATTTCAGGGTTTTGGATTCCACGTTTCAGGTAAGGAACGGGTCTCGCACCAGGATCGTATCGTCGCGCTCGGGGCTGGTCGACAGCAGGGCCACCGGGCAGCCGATCAGCTCTTCCAGCCGCTTCACATACTTCACGGCGGCGGCCGGCAGCTCGGCGAAGCTGCGGGCGCCCTGCGTGCTCTCCGGCCAGCCCGGCAGGGTCTCGTAGACCGGGCGGCAGGCGGCCTGGGCGGCCATGCCGGCGGGGAAATGGTCGAGGTCCTGGCCGGCGATGCGGTAGCCGACGCAGATCTTCAGCTCCGGCAGCCCATCCAGGACATCGAGCTTGGTCAGCGCGATGCCGTGGATGCCGCCCACCTTCACCGCCTGGCGCACCATCACCGCATCGAACCAGCCGCAGCGCCGCTTGCGCCCG
Organism: uncultured Alphaproteobacteria bacterium; assembly: GCA_964514295.1. Lineage (GTDB taxonomy): Bacteria > Pseudomonadota > Alphaproteobacteria > CAZEQG01 > CAZEQG01 > CAZEQG01. The sequence goes on along the minus strand of CAZEQG010000310.1, from coordinate 522 downwards.
GTGTTGGTGCCGAACTCCCGCCCGCGCTCGCCCAGCCGCGCGCCGGTGGCGTCGGTCAGCTCGCTGGGGAAGGGGCCGCTGCCCACCCGGGTGGTATAGGCCTTGGCAAGGCCGAGCACGAAGCCGATCTGCGACGGCCCGACGCCGGCCCCCGCCGCCGCCTGGCCGGGCACCGTGTTCGAGGAGGTGACATAGGGATAGGTGCCGTGGTCGACATCCAGCATCAGCCCCTGCGCGCCTTCGAACAGGATGCGCTTGCCGGCCCGGTGCATCTCGTCGAGGGTCCGCCACACCGGCCGGGCGAAGGGCAGCAGCTTCGCCGTCACCGCCTTCAGGTCGGCCAGCATCGCCTCCACATCCACCTCGGCCACGCCAAGCCCGCGCAGAGTGGCGTTGTGATAGGCGGCAAGGTCGCGCAGCTTGGCTTCCAGCGTCTCCGGCTCGGCCAGATCGCACACCCTCACGGCCCGGCGCGCCACCTTGTCCTCATAGGCCGGGCCGATGCCGCGGCCGGTGGTGCCG
>CAZEQG010000309.1:0-4512 GCA_964514295.1 uncultured Alphaproteobacteria bacterium | reverse complement strand
GGCGGCCTGCGCGGCGGCGGCGGGGCTGGCGCTGGAGCTGGTGGCCGCCGCCCGGCAGGCCGGCATGCCGGTGATCTGGACCCGCCATGTGCTGCGCGACGACTATGCCGATGGCGGGTTGCTGACCGGCTGGCTGCGGCCGGGGCTGAAGGCGATCGGCGCCCTGCGCGCCAGCGATCCGGAGACGGCGCTGATCGCAACGCCCGCGGCCGCCGACACGGTGATCGACAAGCCGCGCTTCAGCGCCTTTCACGCCACCCCCCTCGATGCCGTGCTGCGGGCACGCGGCATCGACAGCCTGCTGGTGTGCGGGGTGACCACCTCAATGTGCGTGGAATCGACCGTCCGCGACGCCGGCCAGCGCGACTATGCCGTGCTGGTGGTGCGGGAAGCCTGCGCCGATTTCGACGCCGCCCGCCACGAGGCCTCGCTCGCCGCCATCGCCTTCGGCTTTGGGCGCGTCATCGGCTTTACCGATGCGATGGCGATCCTGGCATGACGGAGCTTGAGTGATGGGACTGGCATGACCGATCCGGGCATGATCGCGCTGTCGGGCATCGCCAAGACCTATGCCACGCGCAGCGGCGAGGTCGAGGCGCTGACCGGCGTCGACCTCGACATCGCCGGGGGCGAGTTCGTGGTGCTGCTGGGGCCTTCGGGCTGCGGTAAAACCACGCTGCTGCGCATGATCGGCGGGCTGGTGCAGCCCAGCGCCGGCCGGCTCGCCGTCGATGGCCGGCCGCTCTGGCAGAACGGCCGGCCGGACCGTGCCGCCCTGGTGCAGCTCGGCATGGTGTTCCAGGACGCGAACCTGTTCCCCTGGCTGACGGTGGAGCAGAACATCGCGCTGCCCCTGAAGCTGCGCGGCATGCCCAGTGCCGAGCGGCTGGCCGCCGCCCGGGCGCTGTGCGCCAAGGTCGGCATCGCCGGCTTCGAGGGGCGCTGGCCGAAGGAGCTGTCGGGGGGCATGCGCCAGCGCGCCGCGATCGCCCGGGCGCTCAGCTATTCCCCCGGCATCCTGCTAATGGACGAGCCCTTCGGTGCGCTCGACGCGATGACGCGCGACGCCATGAACCTGGAGCTTCAGGGGCTGTGGCTGGAGCGCCGCTGCACCGTGGTGCTGGTCACCCACTCGATCGCCGAGGCGGTGTTCCTGGCCGACCGCATCGTGCTGCTGTCGCCCCGCCCGGGCCGCATCGACCGCGTCATCGAGGTGCCATTCGCCCGCCCGCGCGACATCGAGGTGCAGGCCGACCCGGCCTTCCAGGACCTGGTGCTGGCGCTGCGCCGGCGGCTGAAGGAGTTCGGCTGATGCGCGGCGCGGTGCCCCGGGCGCTGGACTGGCTGGCGGGACCGCTGGCCTTCCTTGCCTTCCTGCTGGTGTGGAAATTCTACGTCACCGCCTATGGCGTATCGAAATTCATCCTGCCGGCGCCGGAGGCGGTGCTTGCCGCCTTCCTGCGCCTGCTGGGCGAGCCGCGGATCTGGAGCCATATCGGCATCACCCTCTACGAGACGGTCGCGGGCTTTGCCGCTGCCGTGCTGGCCGGCGTGTCGCTGGGGGCGCTGATGGGCAAGCTGCGCTGGCTGGAGCGGGCCTTCAAGCCCTTCGTCATCGCCCTGCAGGTGGTGCCCAAGGTGGCGCTGATCCCGCTGTTCATCCTGTGGTTCGGCTTCGGACCGGAATCCAAGGTGGTGATCGCCGCGGTGCTGGGCTTCTTCCCGATCTTCACCAACACGCTGCTGGGCGTGAAGTCGGTCGAGGCCGGGCACCGCGACGTGATGCATGCGCTTTCCGCCTCGCGCCTGCAGACCCTGATCTGCCTGGAGCTGCCCTCGGCCCTGCCTTACGTCCTGGCGGGCATGGAGATGGGCATCGTGCTGTCGGTCATCGGGGCGGTGGTCGGCGAATATCTCGGCGGCAACCAGGGCCTCGGCCACATGGCGGTGGCGACGCTGAGCAATTTCGAGGTCGATGCGCTGTTCGCGGTGATCTTGATGCTGAGCCTGATGGGCCTCGGCCTCTACATGTGCATCGTGCTGCTGCGGCGCCTTGCCATCCCCTGGCATCAGTCGGCCGGGCAGCATGCCGACGGTGCCTGACCCGCAGCGTCAGTGCACCGGGTTCGAATCGACCTGGCCGCTGAGGCGGGTGCGCACATGCGACCAGGAAAGGCCGACGGCAAACACCGTCACCACGATCGCCAGCACGATCGCCGGCAGCACGCCCGGCATGCCGAGATCGATCCAGTCATGGTCGACCAGCACCCAGGCCAGGCCGACCACGATCGCCACCACCAGGCTCATGCCGAACCAGCCGATCGAGCGCACGGTGAAGCGGAAATAGACCACATAGGCCGTGAACAGCAGGATGCCGGCGAAGTATTTCAGGGTCCATTCGCCCCAGCTCGCCGTCGCCCAGTGCCAGAAGGAATAGCCGGAGGGGTTGTAGGTCGCGAACACGGTGAAGGCGACGCCCAGCCAGCGCACCAGGAAGCTCGACCAGGAGAACCCTTTCGCCGCCATCCGCGCCCCTCAGCCGCCAGCCGTCACCCCGCCTGGATGCCGTTGAACCACTTGCGCGAGCGGAACAGGCCGGCCCGCTTCGGGCGCCAGCCATTGTCCTCCATGATCCGCTTCAGCCTCGCCCGCACCTCGGCGTCGCGCAGGTGGCCGTTGGTGTAGCTCTTGTAGATGGCCACCGCGTCCTCGAACTGGCGGCGGTCGATGCGCCCGCGATTGGCGGCAAAGCGCTCCAGCACCACCTTGATCTTCGCCTCCGCGTCGCGCTCCACGGCAAAGCCGTTCTCCGCAGCACAGCCCAGCATGATCGCGCGGCCATCATCGAGCGGGATGCCGAAGCGCATCACCCCCTCTTCGAGGATCTTGCGCTCGCGGTCCTTGTCGATGAACCGGTGATCCATGGCCTGGAGCTTGGTGTACTCCGTGAATTGCCGCTTGGTGTCCTGGGAAATGCTCATTCGGCCCCCAATTGCGCGCGGCGGCGCCGCGTCGGCCGGGCGGCCGCCCACGACATCGCAATTCTTCTCTATGCGCAGAAGGTCGCGCTGGCAAGCCTTTGTCGTTACTAGAAAAACGACATCAGCACATTGACCTGGAAGACGACGTAGTCGACGAAGCCGCGGGCCCGCTCGCGCCAGCCCTTGGGCTGGGGCAGGATGCGGCCATCGACCGAGGCCTTCACCACCGCCTCGATGAGCCGGCGGTCCGCCGCCGTGTTCACCACCACGGCCAGCGGCGTGCACAGCGTGGCGACGCTGCGGCCGCCGCCAAACAGCCCGGGCTTGGTGAAGGTCACCTGGCGCGGGTCGAAAGCCGGTGGCATGCCGGCCTGGCCGCCCACCAGCCCGTCGGAGGGCAGCGGCAGGAAGGTGAGCTGCGGCGTTTCCGCCACCGCCTTCACCAGGGGATGCTCGGGATCGGGCGGGGCCACGAACAGGGCGGCTTCGCTGCGGCCGCCGGCCACGAAGGACAGCGCCCTCAGGCCGCTGCGATCATCCGTGCGCAGCCGCTTCAGCTCGGGATCGAGCAGGGTGAACTGGGCGAACACCTCGGCCGGCCGGCCATCGCCCGGGCCGAGCGAGAGCACCGCGTTTTCGCCCTTCACCTCGGATTTGAGGTCGGAATAGCTGCGCAGCGGACCGTCCTTGTGGACGGCCACGAACACGCATTCCTCGGTGATCCGCCCATGCAACTCAAGCCGCTGGGCGGCGGCCGGGTAGCGCCCGGAGTAGCGCACATAGGCGTCGCGGGTGACAAAGCCCAGGCCGTCGCGGTCCGCCGCCACGCGCTCCAGCGTCTCGCCATAGTCGGCCGTCGGCTCCAGCGCCACCCGGTGCGCCGGGTAGAGGGCCGTCAGCAGGTTGGGTGCGGCCTCGCGCTCCAGCCGGGCCACCCCCTCCGGCACATAGAGCGTTGCGGCTTCGGCGGCACTGCTCAGCGCCGCCAAGGCCAAGCCTGCCAAGGCCACCCGGATCGATTCTGTTCCGGTCATGCTATCCCCCGTCCTGCGGACCCCCATGCAGCGTTATGCCGAGGCCGCGGATTCAAGCTTATTACAATGAACCCTCTTCCATCGCAATGCAATATGGATGCAACATCGGTGCCAGGGGTCGGCGCGACAAGTTGCGCGCCCCGCCGCCGCCCTGTGCCGGAATGCCCGGGGGCAGCCCAGGCCGCGCGGCAGGTCCTGCCGGGCATCTCTTGCACCATCGCCCGCAGCTTGCTAGCCCGTGCCCCCACAACAGGCAGGGATCGGCCATGATCGCCGTCATCTTCGAAGTCTGGCCGGCGGAAGCCAGCCGGCAGCACTATCTCGACACCGCAGCCGCCCTGCGCGGCGAACTTGAGGGTATGGACGGCTTCATCTCGGTGGAGCGGTTCGAGAGCCTGACCGAGCCGGGCAAGCTGCTGTCTCTCTCCTTCTGGCGCGACGAGGCGGCCGTCGCCGCCTGGCGCGGCCGCGAGCGCCACCGCGCCGCGCAGGCGGCA
>CAZEQG010000308.1:0-4525 GCA_964514295.1 uncultured Alphaproteobacteria bacterium | reverse complement strand
CGCTGGCCGCCGCCCGCCCGGCCCTGCCGCTGCCGGGGCCCTTCCCGCAGGCGGCGCAGAAGGCGCTGGGCGAGCGCCTGATGCGGGCCGCCGGCTTCGATTTCACGCGCGGGCGGCTCGATGTCTCGCTGCACCCCTTCTGCGGCGGGGCGACCGGGGATGTGCGCATCACCACGCGCTATGACGAGGCCGATTTCACCCGCGCCCTGATGGGGGTGATGCACGAGACTGGCCACGCCCTCTACGAGATGGGCCTGCCCGAGGAATGGCGCTGGCAGCCGGTCGGCCGTGCCCGCGGCATGGCGCTGCACGAGAGCCAGTCACTGCTGGTCGAGATGCAGGCCTGCCGTTCGGCCGAGTTCGTCCACCATGTGGCGCCGCTGGTGCGCGAGGCCTTCGCCGCCGAGGGGCCGGCCTTCACCGCCGACAACCTGCTGCGCCACTACCGCAAGGTCGAGCGGTCCTTCATCCGCGTCGATGCCGATGAGGTGACCTATCCGGCGCATGTCATCCTGCGCTACCGGCTGGAGCGGGCGCTGATCGCCGGCGATCTCGCCCTCGCCGAGCTTCCCGGCGCCTGGGGCGAGGGCTTCCAGGCGCTGCTCGGCGTGCGTCCGCCCGATGACCGGCTGGGCTGCCTCCAGGACATCCACTGGCCCGACGGCGCCTTCGGCTATTTCCCCACCTACACCATGGGCGCGATGGCGGCGGCCCAGTTCTTCCAGGCCGCGGTCGCGGCCCGGCCGGAGATACCGGCGGCGCTTGCCGCCGGCGACTTCGCGCCCCTGCGCGGCTGGCTCGCCGACAATGTCCACCGCTGGGCCAGCTTCGAGGATACCGACACGGTGCTGGCCCGCGCCACCGGACAGCCGCTGGCGGCGGCACCCTTCCTGGCGCATCTGGAGGCGCGCTACGCGCAGCCCTGATCCCCCGCCATATGCCTTGTCCGGCCGGGGCGCCGCCGCTATCTACGCGCGATAGTCTGGCGGGGGAAGGGTCCGTTGAAATACATCAGCACGCGCGGCAGCGCACCGGTGCTCGACTTCGACGAAGTGCTGCTGACGGGGCTCGCCAGCGATGGCGGGCTCTATCTGCCGGAAAGCTGGCCGCGCTTCATGGCCGGCGACATCAGGGCGCTGCGCGGCCTGTCCTATGCCGAGACCGCCTTCCGGGTGATGGCGCCCTTCGCCGGCCGGGCCATCGGCGAGGCGGAGCTGCAGAACCTGATCGCCCAGGCCTATGGCAGTTTCGGGCACAAGGCGGTGGCGCCGCTGAAGCAGGTCGACCACCGCCTTTGGCTGATGGAGCTGTTCCACGGGCCGACCCTGGCCTTCAAGGACGTCGCGCTGCAGCTTGTCGGCCGGCTGTTCGACCATGTGCTGCGGCGGCGCGGGGAACGGGTGACGGTGATCGGCGCCACCTCGGGCGACACCGGCTCGGCGGCCATCGAGGCGTGCCGCGACAGCGACGCCGTCGACATCTTCATGCTCCATCCCCATGGCCGGATCAGCGAGGTGCAGCGCCGGCAGATGACGACCGTGCTGTCGGCCAACGTGCACAATATCGCCATTGCCGGCACCTTCGACGATTGCCAGGACCTGGTGAAGGCGATGTTCGCCGACCAGGGGCTGCGCCAGCAGCTCCGCCTGTCGGCCGTGAACTCGATCAACTGGGCCCGGGTGATGGCCCAGATCGTCTACTACGTGACCGCGGCCGTGGCCCTCGGCGCCCCCGACCGGCGCCTGGCCTTCGCCGTGCCCACGGGCAATTTCGGCAATGTCTATGCCGCCTATGCCGCCTGGCAGATGGGCCTGCCGATCGACCGGCTGGTGATCGGCACCAACCGCAACGACATCCTGCACCGCTTCTTTGCCAGCGGGAAGATGAGCGTGGGCACGGTCGAGCCCTCGCTGTCGCCCAGCATGGACATCCAGGTGTCCAGCAATTTCGAGCGGCTGCTGTTCGACCTCTACGACCGCGACGGCGCCAGGGTGGCGCGGACCCAGGCAGGCTTCCGCGCCGAGGGCTCCTTTGCGCTGGACGCCTCGGCCCTGGCGCGGGCGAAGGCACTGTTCGAATCGACGCGGGTCAGCGACGAGGAGACGCTGGCCACGATCGCCCGCATCCGCGCCGAGACCGGCGAGATCATCGATCCGCACACCGCCGTGGCGCTGGAGGCGGCGGCGCGCAGCACGCTGGCGCCGGCGACGCCGCTGGTGGCACTGGCGACCGCCCATCCGGCGAAATTCCCCGACGCGGTCGAGGCCGCGATCGGCCTGCGCCCTGCCTTGCCGCCGCGGCTGGCCGATCTCGGGTCGCGGCCGGAACGGGTCACCGTGCTGCCCAACGACCTGGCCGCCGTGTCTGCCTACCTGCGCCAGCATGCGAGGCTTGCGGCATGAGCGTCAGGGTGACGACGCTGCCCTCCGGCCTGCGCGTGGCGACCGAGCGGCTGGACGGGGTGGAGACTGCCGCCCTCGGCCTTTATGTCGGCGTCGGCACGCGCCACGAGACGGCGGAGGTGAATGGCGCCGCCCATCTTCTGGAGCATATGGTCTTCAAGGGCACGCCACGGCGCGATGCGCGGGCGATCGCCGAAGAGATCGAGGCGGTCGGCGGCCACATGAACGCCTATACCGGGCGCGAGCAGACCGCCTTCTACGCCCGCGTCCTGGCCGACGACATTCCGCTCGCCATCGATCTGGTCTCCGACATCACCCTGAACGCCACCATCGATCCGGAGGAGCTGGCCCGCGAGCGCGCAGTGGTGCTGCAGGAGATCGGCCAGGCGAACGACACGCCCGACGACGTGATCTTCGACCATTTCCAGGAATGCGCCTTTCCCGACCAGGCCATGGGCCGGCCGACGCTCGGCCGCGCGGAGATCGTGGCGGCGATGCCGCGCGAGGCGCTGACCGGCTTCGTCGACCGGCACTACGCGCCGGCGCGCATGGTGTTCTCGGCCGCCGGCAAGGTCGACCACGACCAGGTCGTCGACATGGTGGGCCGCGCCTTCGCGGCGCTGGATGCGCGCGCCGAGGGGCCGGCCGAGCCGTCCCGCTATCGTGGCGGCGAGCGGCGGGAGGAGCGCGACCTCGACCAGGTGCATGTGGTGCTCGGCTTCGAGAGCTGCGGCGTGCTCGATCCCGACCATCACGCCATGGCCGTGTTCTCCACCCTTCTGGGGGGCGGCATGTCCTCCCGCCTGTTCCAGGAGGTGCGCGAGAAGCGCGGGCTGGTCTATTCGATCTACAGCTTCCATTCACCCTTCATCGATGGCGGCATCTTCGGCATCTATGCCGGCACCGGCGAGGACGAGGTGGCGGAAATGATGCCGGTGATCTGCGACCAGCTTTCCGCCGTCGTCCATGACCTGAAGCCGGAGGAGCTGCAGCGCGCCAAGGCGCAGATGCGCGCCGGGCTGCTGATGAGCCGCGAGAGCACCTCGAGCCGCAGCGAGCAGCTCGCCGGCCATCTGCTGGTGCTGAACCGGCCCTGGCCGGTGGCCGAGCAGCTCGCCGCCATCGAGGCAGTGACCGAGGCCGACATCCGCCGCTGCGCCCGCCGCCTGCTGGCCTCCGCCCCCACCCTGGTGGGCCTCGGCCCGGTGGATAAGCTGGAGCCGCTGGAGCGCCTCCGCACCCGTCTCGGCTGACCGCCCTCAGCCTGCGGCGGAATGGGAGGTTGGGGCAGCGTCGCCAAAGAACGCCGCCCCTCCATTCGCCTCATGGTGAGCCCGTCGAACCATGAGGCGCGGCACCTTCCGTGCGGCCGCCTCCCCCTTCGTCCCTCGACAGGCTCGGGATGAGGGGGCTCAGGGTGAGGCGGAATGGGAAGGTGGCAGCAGCGTCGGCAAAACCCATCGCCCCCCCAGTCGCCTCATGGTGAGCCCAGTCGAACCATGAGGCGCGGCGCCGCCGGTGCGGCCGCCTCGCCCTTCGTCCCTCGACGGGCTCGGGATGAGGGGCTCAGGGTGAGGCGGAATGGGAGGGTGCGGGCAGCTTCAGCAAAGAACACCGCCCCCTCAGTCGCCTCATGGTGAGCCCAGTCGAACCATGAGGCGCGGCACCGTCCGGCCCATCCGTTTCCGCGATGGCCTGTCAGCCCGCGAGGGCGGTGGCCGGCAGGGTGCGGATGGTCGTGCGGCCGATCACATGCACCCGGAAGCCGCGCGGAAACAGCCGGCCGATCGCAGGGTCCAGCACGTCGAGCCCGCCGGCATAGGCCCCGAAGGCCGGCAGCACCAGGCGCCGGCCATCCTCCACGAAACACCGCCCGGTGACACTGCGCGCCCGGCTGGCGACCGGCACCCGCGCCTTGGGGTGGTAGTGGCCCGACACCTCGCCCCCCACCGGCCCGGTGGCGGCCTCATGGCGCAGGGCCAGCGGGCCGATCACCAGGTCGCGGGCGACCCGGCCCCCCCAGCCGGCCGGTGGCACCGGATCGTGGTTCCCGGCGATCCACACCCAGTCGGCCCTGGCGGTGAGGGCCTCGATCGCGGCGATGTCGGCGGCGGCGATGCGGG
>CAZEQG010000307.1:0-4531 GCA_964514295.1 uncultured Alphaproteobacteria bacterium | reverse complement strand
GGCGGGGGCCGAGCGGCGGCGCGGCGATGCGCTGGCCGGCGAGCTGGAGGCGATCCGCCGGCGCCGTGACCGGCTGGTGGCCGGCCAGCGCACCGACTTGGCGGCATGAAGATCATCGCGGCTGACGCGGTCGAGCGGGCGCTCGACATCCCCTCCCTGGTGGAGGCGCTGCGCCGCCAGTTCCGCGAGGGCTGCGCGCTGCCGACGCGCCACCACCACACGGTTCCCGATCCCGGCGGGCCGGATGCGGTGCTGCTGCTGATGCCGGCCTGGCAGCCGGGCGAGGTGATCGGGGTGAAGGTGGTGACGGTATTTCCCGGCAACGGCGCCCGCGGCCTGCCGGCGGTGATCGGCAGCTACCTGCTGATGGACGGCGCCGGCGGCACGGTGCGGGCGGTGATCGACGGGCCGATGCTGACGGTGCGGCGCACCGCCGCCGCCTCCGCCCTCGCCTCGACCTATCTGTCGCGCGAGGACGCCTCGGTCCTGTGCATGGTTGGTACCGGCGCGCTGGCACCGCATCTGATCGAGGCGCATTGCGCCGTCCGCCCGATCGGCGAGGTGCGCATCTGGGGCCGCGACCCGGCCAAGGCGGCGGCGCTGGCGGAAAGGCTGGCCGGGCGGGCGGGCCGGGTGGTCGCGGTCGAAGGGCTGCGGGCAGCGGTTGCCGGCGCCGATGTGGTGAGCTGCGCCACCCTGTCGCGGGCGCCGCTGGTCCAGGGCGCCTGGCTGAAGCCCGGCGCGCATCTGGACCTGGTGGGCGCCTACAGCCGGGACATGCGCGAGAGCGACGACGAATGCGTGCGCCGCGCCGACATCTATGTCGATACCATGGACGGCGCGCTGGCCGAGGCCGGCGACCTGCTGCAGCCGATGGCGAGCGGCGCCCTGCCGCGCTCGGCCATCCGGGGCGACCTGTTCGGGCTGACCCGGGGCGAGGTTCAGGGCCGCAGCCGGCCGGCGCAGATCACCCTGTTCAAGTCGGTGGGCACGGCGCTGGAGGATCTGGCGGCCGCCCGGCTGGTGCAGGCGCGGGCGGGCGGCTGAAGGCGGGCGGCGATGGTCAGGCTGATCCGGCCGGTCGATCACCGGATCCAGAAATGGCGCAACGGCCGCGGCGAGACGGCGGAGATCGCGGTCGCCCCCGACGATGGCACGGGCCGCTTCCGCTGGCGCCTCAGCCGCGCCTCGGTGCCGGAGTCCGGCCCCTTTTCCGACTTTGCCGGCTATGACCGCACCCTGGTGCTGCTGACCGGCGACGGCCTGGAACTGGCGGTGGCTGGGGCCGCCCCCCGCCGCCTGCTGGTGGCCGGCGACATGCTGTCCTTCCCCGGCGATGCCCGTACCGACTGCCGGCTGCTCGGCGGGCCGTGCAGCGATCTCAATGTGATGACCGACCGGGCGCGCTGCCGCCACCAGGTGGCGCTGCTCCGCGGTGGCAGCTTCACGCCGGCGGCGCCGCTCGCCTTCGCCTACGTCATCGCCGGCAGTGCCGAGGCTGGCGGCATCACGGCCTCGGCAGGCGACACGCTCGTCCTGGACGCGCCACTGGCGATCGCCGTCAGCGGCCTTGGCGCCGTCGCCGAGATATTCTCCTACACATAGGCGATCAGCCGGCCGCAGACGATGACCGCCAGCCAGCCGGCGATCGACAGCCCGGCCGACAGCCGGCGCAGCCTGAGCGGCCCCAGGTGGAACAGCCCGACATTGGCCAGCGCCAGCGCGATCAGCACCAGCTTTGCCTTGAACATCGGGTTGGCCCACACCTCGGCGCCGTCGGCGACGAACAGCAGGGCGCCCATCGGCAGGGCGAGCGCCAGCCCGGCCGCCGCGATCGCCAGCAGATAGGCCGGCGGCTCCTGCCGGCGCAGGGTGCCGATGTCGAAGCCGACGATCGCGCCGAACAGGGTGGCGAAGCCCAGGATGTGCAGCACCTCCGCCAGCGGGTAGAGGTAGACCGACTGGCGCATGGCCAGTCCCAGCGGCCCCTGCTGGAGGCTGGCGATCCAGGCCGGCGCGTCGGCGGCGTGCTCCATCGCCTCAGCGCAGTTCGGTGGTGGCGCCGTCGATGGTGATGCGCTCGGCCCGCATTTCCACGGGATCGCTGCGGTGGGCGTAGCCGACCACCACCGCCCGCGTGCCGGGCGTCAGCTTGGTTGCCGGCAGGCCGCGGTTCTGCATCCGGAAGGGCGGCGACAGCACCACCCGCCACAGCTTGCCGGCGGCCTCGAACTGCAGCTCGCCGTGCGGGTTCTCATAGGTCATGGCGCGGATCACCCCGTCGAGCGTCAGCACCTTGGTCGAATCATAGCTGCCCCAGCCATGGTGGGCGGCCGCCGGTGCGGCGGCCACCAGCAGGGCGGCGATCAGGACCTCGCGCATCTGGCACCTCCGCCCCCGATCCCGCCGCAGGAATGTGGCGGCGGTTTGACGGGCCGCCCCGCGGCATGCGAGCCTGCCGGCCCGCACGTGACATGGAGCCCCCGCCGATGGATGCCCAGGACAACCAGCCCCGCATCGATGCCGAAGAGATCCTGGAGGGCATCAGGAGCTGGGTCGACATCGAAAGCCCCAGCCATGACGCGGCGGCGGTGAACCGCATGGCCGACGAGGTGGAGCGCTGCTTCCGCACCCTCGGCGCGGCGATCGAGCGCACGCCGGGCCGCGATGGCTTCGGCGACGTGCTGACGGTGCGCTCGCCCTGGGGTGGCGACGGGCCGGGCATCCTGGTGCTGTCGCATATCGACACCGTGCACCCGATCGGCATGAAGGAGCGGCTGCCCTTCGAGAAGAAGGGCGATGTGGTGCATGGCTGCGGCATCTATGACATGAAGGGCGGGGCCTATCTCGCCTATTACGCCTATCGCCACCTGGTCCGCATGGGGCGCGAGAGCCCGCTGCCGATCACCTTCATGTTCGTCCCCGAGGAGGAGGTGGGCAGCCCCACCAGCCGCGCGCTGATCGAGGCGGCGGCGCTGAAGAACAAGTACGTGCTGGTCACCGAGCCGGCGCGCGACGGCGGCAAGATCGTGACCTCGCGCAAGGGCGTGGGCCGCTTCGTCGTCAAGGCCGTCGGCCGGCCGGCCCATTCCGGCGCCCGCCACGAGGATGGCCGCAGCGCCGTGAAGGCGATGGCCCGGCTGGTGCTGGAGGTCGAGGCGATGACCGACTATGCCCGCGGCATCACCACCAATGTCGGCCTGATCGAAGGCGGCACGGGGGTGAACGTGGTGCCGCAGTTCTGCACCATGGAGGTTGACCTGCGGGTGCCCGATGCCGCCACCGGCGAGGAGATGTGCGCCCGCATCCTGGGGCTGACCTCGCCCGATCCGGATGTGGTGGTGACCGTGGAGGGTGGCCTCAACCGCCCGCCCTACACCAAGGACGAGAAGATCGCCGCCCTGTTCGAGCATGCGAGGGCCTGCGCCGCCGAGATCGGCTTCGACCTTCAGGACGTGAAGCTGACCGGCGGCGGCAGCGACGGCAATTTCACCGCCGCCCTCGGCGTGCCGACCCTGGATGGGCTCGGCGTCGATGGCAAGGGCGCGCACACCGACTACGAGCAGGCCTACTATTCGTCTTTCGAGCCGCGGGCAAAGCTGTGGGTGAAACTTTATGAGACGCTGACCTGACCCGCCGCCCGCAACTGCTTGACAGATCATCGCAAGTGCAGGGCAATCCGAGCGTCCAGAAGGGAGCCGACAGATGCCCGAATACGATCATTGGCTGGTTGCGCCGTTCAAGCAGATGGATCCGATAGGGCGATTGTTTCCGAGCGATTCGAACGTGAAGGGTGGCATCTGTTTCGCGCTGAGCACGCTTTGGATGCGCCGCCACAAGGACTTCAAGTCCGAAGGCGCGCAGAAGCGGGTGGACTATCTCGGCCTCGACAGCACCATCTACCACGCCGCCATCCTGCAGCGGCTCTATGGCGCCGAATACGTGTTCGACACGACCGGCGGCCATGAGCGCTCCCAGGGTGTGGCCATGGCCGAGCGCGACATGAGCTTCGGCGGCAACGGCTTCGAGGACTATGCCCGGTTCTCCGACGACACCACCGACACGGCCGTGGCCGAGATGCTGCAGGGCATCGGCAACACCACCAACCGCACCCACCAGTACTGCATGGTGTCCTTCCGCTTCGTCGGCGGTTCGGGCCATGCCACCTGCTGCTACAAGTCAGGCGGCAAGGTGATGGGCATCGGCTCGCACCTCTACGCCTTCGACCCGAATTTCGGCGAGTTCAAGTGCAGCGGCGGCGACATCAGGGCGTTCTACCGCGCCCTGTTCTCGCGCTATCACAACCACAAGACCAAGGACGGCAAGCTCGCCCGCCACACCATCGATTCGGTGAGCGTGCGGCCGGTGGTCTTCAACTAGCCTCCACCATGCCGAAGTCCAGCGCCTGGCCTTCCGCCAGGTCATAGGCCAGGCGGCGGCCGATGAAGCGGTGCCGCAGGCTGGCATCGGCGCCGCGGCCGCCGGTCTCCTCGGCAAGGTCGCCGGGGCCGAGCCTGTGGCCCGCCGGCAG
>CAZEQG010000306.1:0-4546 GCA_964514295.1 uncultured Alphaproteobacteria bacterium | reverse complement strand
GGTTCGGTGGCCTGGTCGCGGGTAACAACGGCGTGGCGCTGGCTGTTGGCGCGGATAAGGCCCGAGGCCGCGCCCAGGATATGCGGGGTGGAGCGGTAGTTCTGCTCCAGCCGGATCACCGTGGCGCCGGGAAAATCGGCCTCGAAGCGCAGGATGTTGCCCACCTCCGCCCCGCGCCAGCCATAGATCGACTGGTCGTCATCGCCGACACAGCAGATGTTCCGGTGCTTCTGGGCCAGCAGGCGCAGCCACAGGTACTGCGCCACGTTGGTATCCTGATACTCGTCGACCAGGATGAAGCGGAACTGCGCCTGGTACTGCTCCAGCACCTCGGGGTGGTTCTGGAACAGCGTCACCTGATGCAGGATCAGATCGCCGAAATCGCAGGCGTTCAGCGTCGCCAGCCGCTGCTGGTACTGGCGGTAGATCTCGACCAGCCGGCCGCCGGCGATGTCGCCGCCATCGCCCGCGGGCACCTTGTCGGGGGTGAGGGCGCGGTCCTTCCAGCGCTCGATCGCGCCCAGGATCAGGCGGGCCGGCCAGCGCTTGTCGTCGACCTGCTCGGCCTCGAGGATCTGCTTGACTAGGCGGATCTGGTCGTCGGTGTCGAGGATCGAGAAGTTGGACTTCAGGCCCAGCATCTCGGCATGGCGCCGCAGCAGCCGGACGCCCAGCGCATGGAAGGTGCCGAGCCACACCTGCTCGGCCGCCGGCCCGATGATCGCCGCCACCCGGTCGCGCATCTCGCGCGCCGCCTTGTTGGTGAAGGTCACGGCCAGGATGTGCCAGGGCCGGGCCCGGCCGCTGACCAGCAGATGGGCGAGCCGCGCCGTCAGCACCCGGGTCTTGCCGGTGCCCGCCCCGGCCAGCACCAGCACCGGGCCGTCCAGCGCCTCGACGGCCTGGCGCTGTGGCGGGTTCAGCCCGGCCAGATGCGCTGCGAGGGCGGCGGGGGAAGATGTCGCGGGGTCCGGCATCCGCGAAGGTATAGCGTGGCCTGGCTAGTAGCGAAACAGGATGTAGGTTGTGCCGTCGTCCACGCCGCGTTCCTCCTCGCTCCAGCCCATGGCCCGGTAGAAGCGCCGGGCGGCCAGATTCTCGGCCACGCATTTCAGCCGCAGCGGGCGCGGATAGCGGGCGCTGACCGCCGACAGCAGCAGCCGGCCGATGCCCTGGCGGCGCAGGGCGGGATCTATGAACAGGTTGTGCACGAAGCTGTCGGCGGCAAACACCGAGGCGAAGCCGACCACCTCGCCCTGCCGCTCCGCCACCCAGACATCCTCGTCCTGGACGCTGGCGAGATAGTCGGCAAGGCTGAGGCTCAGGGGATCGAGCCAGAAGAAGGCGCGCCGCCGGCTCTCCAGGAAGATGCGCGCGCAGGCGTCATGGTCATCCGGCATGGCCGCGCGCACCACGGGGGCGGGAGGCTCCTGCCGGCGGGCCAGCGACATTCCCGCGCCAGCCCCTCAGCCCGCCGGCTGCTCGGCGTTGACGACGCGGTTCCGGCCGCCCTTCTTGGCGCTGTAAAGCGCCGAATCGGCACGTTCCAGCAGCACGCTGGCCGGCTCGCCGGGCCGGAACAGGGCAACCCCCGCCGACAGGGTGATGCCGCCCAGCACCTCGCCGCTGTCGCGCCGCTTGATGGTGCGGGTGGCGAGCGTGGCGCGCACGCGATCGGCGATCTCCACCGCCTCATCTGCCGTGGCGTTGGGCAGCACCAGGGCGAACTCCTCGCCGCCATAGCGCGCCGGCAGGTCCCCCTCGCGCACGCAATCGTTCAGGATGCGCGCCACCAGGCGGATCACCTGGTCCCCCAGCGGATGGCCATAGGTGTCGTTGAAGCGCTTGAAGTGATCGATGTCGAGCATGCACAGCGCCAACGGCCGGTCCTGCTCCACCGCATCGGCGGCGGCCCGGCGCAGGAAGGCATCGAAGGCGCGGCGGTTGGCGATGCCGGTCAGCCCGTCGGTTTCCGCCTCCTTCTGCACCTCTTCGAGATTGCGCCTGAGCGTCCTGATCTCCTCGCTGGAGGTGTTGAGTCGCCGTTCGAGCGCCCGGTTGCTCTCGCGGACCCGGCTGGTCTCCGCAAGCAGGCTCTGGATTACCGTCGCCGCATCGCCGCCGCCGCCGGCAAGGCTGCGCGTGGCATCGTCGAGGGCGGCGTCGTAGCGCGTCATCCCCGCCCCGGCGACACCAAGCTGCTGCAGCACGTCGCCGATCACCCGGTCGAGCGCACCGGACATCTCGATCACCTGCTGCGGGGCGACCTGCCCGGTGGCCGGCTCGGCCGCCGGCGCCACCGCGGGCTGCGCCACATAGCGCCGGTACAGTTCGCCCCAGATGCCGGAATCGGGGCCCACCCCGCGACCGGTCACATGGTCGACCTGGCGGGATAGTTCCTGGTCCGTGCCTTCATGGTAGCGGTACCACACCGCGAAATGTTCGGGCGTGGGGCGGACCTTGAAGCGCGCCATGCTGCGCATGGCGTTGTCGGCCAGGGTCTGTGATCGGTCCGTGCGGCTCATCTTCAGGCGGGTCAGGGTTGCGGGAGCGGTTATAGCCCGATCCCTTCGCCGGGTGCTAGACCGCTGACATGCTGCTACGTTCCGCCGCAACGCTGGGTCGCCATGCCCCCCTCCTGCTCGCGGCCGGGGTGTTCATCGGGCTGATCTTTCCCGCCCTTGCCCAGTACGCCCGGCCGCTGCTGACGCCGGCGGTGTTCCTGATGCTGACGGCCTCGCTGATCCGGCTGGACCCGCGGGAGGTTGCCGCGAAGGTGCGGCAGCCGCTGCGGCTCGGCCTGCTCACCGCCTGGTACCTGGCAGGCGCCCCGGTGCTGATGGCGGTGGCGGTGACGCTGCTGGACCTGCCCGAGGGGTTGGGCCAGGCGATGATCGTGCAGGCCGCCAGCCCACCCCTGCTGAGCTCGCCCGCCATGGCGCTGGTGATGGGCTTTGATGCGGCGCTGGCGCTGGTCGCCATGCTGCTGGCCACGCTCGTGCATCCCTTCACCGTGCCGCCGGTGGTGGGGGTGCTGATCGGGGTCGACCTCCAGCTCAGCGTCGGCGGGCTGATGCTGCGCCTCGCCCTGCTGGTCGCCGGGGCCGGCGCGCTGGCCATGCTGGGGCGCCGGATCCTGGGGCCGGCACGCCTGGCCGGGGCGGCCCCGCAGCTCGACCTCGCCATCGTGGCGCTGATGATCGTGTTCGCCATTGCCATCATGGACGGGGTCGCCGCCCGGATCGCCGAGGATCCGGCGCGGGTCGGGCTGTGGGTGGCGGGTGCCTTCGCCGCCAACCTGCTGCTCCAGGGCGCCGGGCTGCTGGTCTTCCTGCCGCTCGAGCCGGCGGCGCGCGGCACCGTCATGATGGCCAGCGGCAACCGCAACATGGCCCTGGTCGTCGCAGCGCTGGGACCCGCCGCAGGTCCCGACCTGCTGCTGTTCTTCGCGGTCGGCCAGTTCCCGATTTATCTGCTTCCCGCGCTCCTCAAACCAGTGTATCGACGACTGGCTGGCTGACTTCCGCGTCGGCCGGTGACGCGGGGCATTGACGGGTTGTTCTCGTCCGGCTGGGCCAAAGCCGGGCCCCAGAACTATTCCGCAAGGACGGAGTGACCGCCGCGTGAGAGGGTTCTTCCGACGACTCGCCCGTCGCCGGCAGACCGGCAGGATCATCCGCCGCCTGGCCTTTGTCGGGGTCGGGGCGGTGGCGGGCATGCTCAGCTACCTGTTCACCCTCGACCGGCCGGCGGCCTTCCAGCATGTGGTGGCACTGACCATCCTGGGCATCGGCATCGGCGCGGTGATCGTCGACATGGTGGCCAGCGCCGGGATCGAGAAGGAAGGCGGCGTCGACGCGCTGAAATCGGGCGGCGCCATCAGCCGCGGCCCGCAGGCCCAGGCCGGCCGCCTGTGGGTGCAGGCCGAGGGCTTCCGCCTGGCCGGCCAGTTCCAGGACGCCGAAAGCCTGTTCAAGGAAGCCCGCGAGCGCTTCGTCGAGGTCGACGACAAGAAGGGTATCGCCCAGGTCATCTTCTCGCAGGGCGAGCTGGAATGGTCGCGTGGGCGCATCGACATGGCCCGCGGCCTGTTCGAACAGGCCCAGGCCGCCTTCGCCGCGATCAAGGACCTGCCCGGCCAGGGTGCCGCCATGCTGATGATCGCCGACATCGACCGCCTGAAGAACGCCAATGAGCCCGCGCGCAAGCTCTATGAGGAGGCGCGCGGCGTGTTCCAGATGGATGGCGACCGGATGGGCGAGGGCATGGCGGTGATGGGCTGGTCCGACGCCGCCGCCAAGGTGAACCGCCCCGACGAAGCGGCAACCGGCTTCGATCAGGCGCGCTTCCTGTGCAGCCAGGCCGGCGACCGGCTGGGCGAGGCGCATGCGCTGACCGGCCGTGGCGAGCTTGACCGCAGCCAGCGCAACGTCGATGCCGCCGCCGGCCGCTTCGAGCGCGCGCTCACGCTCTACCGGCGCTGCGACGACCCGGTCGGCGAGGCGGTGGTGCGCCTGGCGCTGACCGATGTGCTGCGCCTGCAGGG
>CAZEQG010000305.1:0-4548 GCA_964514295.1 uncultured Alphaproteobacteria bacterium | reverse complement strand
CCGCGGGCGGCGGCGCTGCCAGGCTGGCGGCGGCAGCGGCGGGCGGCGAGGCCAGGGGCACCGCGGCAACCACATCGTTCAGCACGGCCGCGGCATCCGGCACCCGGGCGACGGTACCGGCATCACGGGTCAGCAGATAGTACCAGCCGCCATAGGCAAGGAGCCCCATCACCGCCGAGGCGAAGATCAGCGAGCCGACCTTCAGCCGGCCCTCCGGCGGCGCCGAGGGGAAGACCAGCGCCTGCCGCGCCTTCAGCCCGGCCGCCTCGTCCTTGAACAGCTGGACGATGCGGTCGGCATCGAGGCCGAGATAGGTGGCATAGGTGCGCACATAGCCGAGCGCGTAGGTCCGCCCCGGCAGATCGTCGAAGCGCCCTTCCTCCAGCGCCCAAAGATGCTGCTGGCGGATGCGCAGATGGGCGCTGGCCTCGGCCAGGCTCTCGCCCCGCTGCTCGCGCGCGCCCTTCAGCGCGCGGCTGACCGCCGGCCGCAAATCTGCGGCGTGCGCCACAAGTACGGGTTCGACAGGCAGTTCCTGAATCTCCCGAAGCCTGAGTCGCGACCTGCTTTTCAGCTCCATCTTCGTCGCCCGTCCCCAGCGGTCGGCGATCAGGGTAAACAGAGTGGAAACGCCCCCATCCACTCGGCGGATCAGTTAACCATTTGCGGCCGCTTGGTTCAAGCCGTCAGACAGTGATGCCGTGGTCGCGGGCGAAGGCGCTGAGATCGCCGCGGACCACCCGGCTGCCCCCGGCCAGAAGATCGGCGAGCAGGCCGGCCAGCGGGCGCAGGCGGGTCTGGCGCACCATCGCCTTGACCGGGCCGATCGCCGTCGCCGTCATCGACAGCCGCCTGATCCCGATGCCGATCAGCGCCAGCGCCTCCAAGGGCCGCCCGGCCATCTCGCCGCACACCGTCAGCGGCCGGCCGGCGGCGGCGCATTGCCGCGCCACATCGGCCAGCAGCCGCAGCACCGGCGTCGACAGCGGATCATAGCGGTCCATCAGCCGCCGGCTGCCGCGATCGGCGGCAAACACGAACTGCAGCAGGTCGTTGCTGCCGACCGACAGGAAATCGGCGTGGCGCAGCAGCTCGGGCAACTGCCACAGCAGCGCCGGCACCTCCAGCATGGCGCCGCAGGAAACGCTGCACGGCGGGCGGGCGGCGGCCGCCAGCTCGCGCTCCAGGATGCCGCGGGCGGCACGGAACTCCGCCACCTCGGTGACCATCGGGAACATCACCAAGAGCTCCCGCCCGGCCGCCGCCCGGATCATCGCCCGGAGCTGCTGGCGCAGCAGGAAGGGCCGGTCGAGCGCGATGCGCAGCGAGCGCCAGCCCATTGCCGGGTTCTCGTCATCCTCGTAGTGGAAGTAGGGCAGCTTCTTGTCGGCCCCGGCATCGAGCGTGCGGAACACCACCGGCCTGCCCGCCGCAAGGTCGAGGACGCGGGCGTAGATCGCCTCCTGCACGCCGGTGTCGGGATAGCTGCCGCGCACCATGAAGGCGATCTCGGTGCGGTAGAGCCCGACGCCGGCCGCCCCGCTTTCGGCCAGATGGGCGAAATCGGCGGTCAGCCCGGCATTCAGCAGCAGTGTGACCGCCTCGCCGTCGAGGGTTTCGGCGGGCAGGTCGCGCAAGGCCGCATAGCGCCGCCGCCGCTCCTCGAAATCCATCAGGTTGCGGCGGAACTCGCCCAACACCGCCTCGGTCGGCCGGACGAAGACCACCCCCTGGTTGCCGTCGACGATCAGCGGGTCGCCGGGCTCCACACCGGTCAGCGCGCCGGCGACCCGGGCGACCACCGGAATGTCGAGGGCGCGGGCGACGATCGCGACATGGGCCGTGGCCGAGCCTTCCTCCAGCACCAGCGCCTTCAGCCCCGGCCCGCTGTAGTCGAGCAGCTCGGCCGGCCCCATGGACCGGGCACACAGCACGAAGGCCGCCGGCAGCGGCTCGGCCGGGGCCGCCGCCCCGCCGGTCAGGTGGTGCAGCAGGCGGTTGGCGAGATCCTCGAAATCCAGCAGCTTCTCGCGCAGATAGGGGTCGGTCACCGCCTGCATGCGGGCGCGCGTGTCGTTCTGCACCTTGTGCACCGCGGCCTCGGCCGTCAGCCCGCTGCGGATCGCCTCGGTGATGCGCTGCAGCCAGCCGCGGTCGCGGGCGACCATCCGGTAGGCTTCCATTACGTCGCGCGATTCGCCGGCCGGAGCGGCCTGGTCGACCAGCGCATCGAGGGCGAGATGCATCTCGGCCATCGCCTCGCGCAGGCGGCGCTGTTCCTCGGCCGGGTTCTCGGCCACCACCTGGCGGATCACCAGCCGGCGCTCGTGGATCACCGCCTCGCCGCTGGCCAGCCCGCCATTGAGCCGCAGCCCCGGCAGGCGCAGCGGCAGGGCCGCCCGGCCCTCGGCCGCGCGATTGGGCGGCGCCAGCTCGCCGGTCGCCACCAGCTCGGCCAGCACCATGGCGATGGTCTCTAGGTTCTCGACCTCCTCTTCCTGGTACTGGCGGCGGGTGCGGTTCTGCACCACCAGCACGCCCAGCACCCGCCCGGCCCGCAGGATCGGCACGCCCATCAGGGAATGGTAGATCTCCTCGCCCGTCTCCGGCCGGTAGGCGAATTTCGGATGCGACTGCGCATCCGACAGGGCGGCCGGCCGGGCATGGGCCGCGATGTCGCCCACCAGCCCCTCGCCGATGCGCAGGCGCGTGCGGTGCACGGCCTCGGGCCGCAGCCCCTCGGTCGCGAACAGCTCCAGCATTTCGCCGCGGCGCAGATAGACCGAACAGACCTCGGAGACCATCTCGCCGGCGATGATCTTCACCACCTGGTCGAGCCGCGCCTGCGCCGGCTGCGGCGCCGCCATCACATCGCGCAGCCGCCGCAGCATCTGCCGCGGCCGCGGGAACTCGGCCGACGGCTGCATGGGCGGGGCTCTCCGCTTCGGCCGGGCCGGCGCCTAGGCGGCGTCCAGCCCGTAGGCGCTGTGCAGGGCGCGCACGGCAAGCTCGGTGTAGCGCTCGGCGATCAGCACGCTGATCTTGATCTCGGAGGTGGAGATCACCTGGATGTTGATCCCCTCCTTGGCCAGGGTGTGGAACATCGCCTGCGCGATGCCCGCATGGCTGCGCATGCCGACCCCGATCACCGACACCTTCACCACCTCGGCATCGGGCAGGAGCTGGCGGAAGCCGACCGCCGCCTGGTTCTTTTCCAGCACCAGCCGCGCCCGGTCGAGATCGGCCTTGGCGACGGTGAAGGTAAGGTCGGTCTCGCTGCCGTCGGCCGAGACGTTCTGGACGATCATGTCGACATTGATGCCGGCCTCCGCCAGGGGGCCGAAGATGGCGGCGGCCACGCCCGGGCGGTCGGCCACCTTCATCAGCGTGATCTTCGCCTCGTCGCGGCTGTAGGCGATGCCGCTCACCACCTGCTGTTCCATGATCTCGTCCTCGTCCACGACCAGGGTGCCGGGCCTGTCCTCAAAGCTGGACAGCACCTGCACCCGCACCCGATGATTCATCGCCAGCGCGACCGAGCGCGTCTGCAGCACCTTCGCCCCCAGGGATGCCATCTCCAGCATCTCCTCGTAGGTCACCCGGTCGAGCTTGCGGGCCTTCGGCACGATGCGCGGATCGGTGGTGTAGACGCCGTCGACATCGGTGAAGATGTCGCAGCGCTCGGCCTTCACCGCCGCCGCCAAGGCAACCGCCGAGGTGTCCGACCCGCCGCGCCCCAGCGTCGTCACCCGGTTGTCGGGGCCGATCCCCTGAAAGCCTGCCACCACCGGCACCTGGCCCTGGGCCATCCGCTCGATCAGCACCGCGCCATCGATCGATTCGATCCGCGCCTTGCCATGCGCGCCGTCGGTGCGGATCGGGATCTGCCAGCCCTGCCAGGAACGCGCGTTGACGCCGATCTCCTGCAGCGCGATCGCCAGCAGCCCGGTCGTCACCTGCTCGCCGGTCGCCACCACCGCGTCATACTCGCGCGCGTCGTGCAGGCGGGCGGCCTCCAGCGTCCAGCCGACCAGCTTGTTCGTCTCCCCGGCCATGGCCGATACCACCACCGCCACCTGGTGGCCGGCCACCACCTCGCGTTTCACGCGCTGCGCCACGTTCCTGATGCGGGCGAGATCGCCCACAGAGGTGCCGCCGAACTTCATCACGATGCGGGCCATGGCATTCGACCTGACGCAATACGAAGGATGCTGGCAAAAACGAGGCACGCGGCAACCGGGCGTTACCCGGGTTGCCGCGCGCCGCGGTCGGCGTATAGATACTGGGGGTGCGACAGGGACGCAAGGCTAGGCTTTGCGCGGCTGAGGGAGTTTCAGGCGATGGCCGCCAGCATCGACACGGCCGAGGTGGCGCGCTTCGACGCCCTGGCCGGACAGTGGTGGGACCTCGACGGGCCGATGCGCGCGCTGCACCGCCTGAACCCGGTGCGCGTCGCCTTCCTGCGCGACACGCTGTGCCGCCAGCATGGCCGCGACCCGCAGGCGCGCCGGCCGCTCACGGGGCTGCGCCTGCTCGACATCGGCTGCG
>CAZEQG010000304.1:0-4570 GCA_964514295.1 uncultured Alphaproteobacteria bacterium | reverse complement strand
GCGACGGCCACCCGGCCAAGGGCGGCTTCCTGCCCCCGGTCGATCTGCCGCGCCGGATGTGGGCGGGCGGCAGGCTGGAGCGGCACGGCCCCCTGCGCATCGGCGAGGCGGCGCGGCGGCTGTCCACCGTCACCGCCGTCACCGCCAAGCAGGGCCGCAGCGGGCGCCTGGCCTTCGTCACCGTGCGCCACGAGATCAGCGGGCCGGCCGGGCTGGCGATCGTGGAGGAGCACGACATCGTCTACCGCGAGGATGGCGCCCCGGCGGCACCCACCACACCCGCCCCGGCCGATGCCGTGTGGCGAGGTGGTGGAGCCCGACGCCACCATGCTGTTCCGCTATTCGGCACTGACCTTCAACGGCCACCGCATCCACTACGACGCGGCCTATGCCCGGACGGTCGAGGGCTATGACGGGCTGGTGTTGCATGGGCCCCTGATGGCGACCCTGCTGCTCGGCCTGGCCGGCCGGCATGGCGAGGTTGCCCGCTTCTCCTTCCGCGGCACCGCGCCGGTCACCGTCGGCGCCGGGGCGATCACGGCCTGCGGCCGGCCGCAGGCGGGCGGGGCGGCGCTATGGGTGGCCCGCGCCGACGGCGCCCTGGCGATGACGGCGCAGGCGGATTTCGCCAGCCCCTGAGGGGCGGGGGCTCAGTCCAGGCGGAAGCCCTTGCTCCGCACGAAGGCGCCGAAATCGCTGCGCTGCGGCTCGGCGTATTGCCGCGCCTTGTCCTCCGACCAGCCATAGAAGGGGGCCTCGCCGAAGCGCGCGGTGCCGCGCTGGGTGCGATAGGGCTGCACGGCGGCCCGGCGCGCGTCATAGGCGTCGACGGTGGCGGCGTCGAGGTCGCGGTGGCGGTCGACATGGACCGTGGCGGAAAGCGGCAGCCGCGGCGACACCACCCCCTCCCAGGCCGGCCAGCCGAGGGTCAGCCCCGCCACCGGGAACACATGGTCCGGCAGCCCCAGCAGGCCCGACAGCGCGGCCGCATGGTCGCGCACCTGGCTGATCGGGCAGCAGCCGAGCCCCAGCCGCTCGGCCGCCGCCACGAAGGTGGCGAGCACGATGCCGGCATCCACGGCGGCGTTGAAGAAGGCGTCGAGATGATCGTTCGCGAAGGGCCGGCCACGCCATGCCGCAAGCTGACGGATGCGCCGGTTGTTGCCGCAGAACACCAGGAAGGCGGGTGCGGTGCCGATCCAGGGATCCTGCGGGAACCAGGCGGCGACGGCGGCGCGCAGGCCGGGATCGCGCAGGATCACGATGTCGGCCTGCTGCAGGTCGCTCTTGGTCGGCGCCGACAGGGCCGTCGCGCACAGCGCCTGCACCAGTTCCGGCGCCACCGGCTGGTCGCGGTAGCGGCGGATGCTGCGGTGGCGGGCGAGGCCCAGCAGCTCCGCCGGCCCCTCCAGCGCGGTGCCGAAGCGATGGCCGAACAGGTCGGCAAGCTCGCTCATCGGTTCTCCTCCATCAGCGCCGCCACGGCCAGACTTGCCGGGTCGCCGCGGCCGCGCAGCCCGGCGATGGCGCCCTCGCGATCGGCGGGCTTGCGGTTCTGGCCCAGCTTCCATTTCGGCTCCACCCTTTCGACCGTCAGGGCGAAGCCGGTGATCGCCTGGCGCAGGGCGGCCAGGGCCTGGGCCGTCAGCTTGGCACTGGTCCAGGGGGGCTTGGGCAGCAGCCGCGCCTCGTGCCGGGCCGAAAGATCGTCGAGCAGCCCCTGCAGCTCGCCGTCCGCCAGCACCCGCGCGCGGCCGGCGAGGTGCAGCGCCACATAGTTCCAGGTCGGCACCATGCCGGGCGTGGCATACCAGTCCGGCGAGATATAGGCGTCGGGCCCGGCGATCAGCAGCGTCAGCTCGGTCGCGCCGTCGAAGGCCCGGGCGATCGGGTTGCCGCGTGCCACATGGCCGCGGATCAGGCCGGGCGCCCCGTCGGGGCCGGGGTCGTGGAGAAAGGGCAGGGGGCTGGCCTCGAGCCGCCCGTCGATCACGGCCGCGAGGGTGGCGAAGTCGGCCGCCGCCAGCAGGGCCGCGATGCGGCGTGCATCATCCTGGTGGAAATGTCGGGGCAGGTACATGGGATCACCCGTGGAGCAGCAGGTCGACCAGTGCTCCTACGCCGAAGGCGAGCACCAGCGTGCCTGAAAACATGTTCACGCGGATCAGGTGGCGGTCCTCCAGCCTGCCATGCAGCAGGCTCGCCACCACCACGATGCCGAGCCACCACAGCGAGGAGCCGACGAACACGCCGGCCACCAGCACCAGGGAGCCGACCGGGTCGTTGGCCGCCACGATCACGCCCAGGGCGGCGAAGATGCCGGCGAAGGCGAGGATGGTGATGGGGTTGACGGCGGTCAGCACGAAGGTGGAGGCGAACTGCGCGAACAGCCCGCCGGGCCGCGCCTCGGCCGCCGGGCGGGCCGGTGCCTTGAGGATGCGCACGCCCATGACCACCAGGAAGATGCCGCCGGCAAGCTGGAGCGCGTCCTGATGGTCGAGCAGCAGCCCGGCCAGCGCCGCCAGCCCGAAGGCGGCGATGCAGCCGTAGAGCGCATCGGCCAGCGCCGCCCCCAGCCCGGAGACCAGCCCCGGCAGCCGCCCCTCGACCACCGTGCGGCGCAGGCAGAGCACGCCGACCGGCCCGACCGGCGCGGCAATCGCCATGCCGGCCAGCACTGACTTCATGAAAAGCACCGCGTCCAAACCGCTGCCCCGCCCCTGTTGCCACCTGGCCGCCGCCACCCTGCCCGGCCACACACCGCCCGCTCACGCGCGGGTGATGCTTGCGCATCGCCGCGCATGCCTATCTATTCCGCCAGGAAGGAGCGATCCATGACCGACGAACTCTTGGGCAAGGTGAAGCAGAAGCTGATCGATACCAAGGAGAAATGGGCGCGCGAGGGCAGGCTGCTGACCGGCGAGCAGGCAAAGCCCGCCGCCCGCCGCCTGCCGCCGGGCCAGCGAGAGGTGAAGAACTGGCCGGTGCTCGACCTTGGCGTGCAGCCGAACCTGTCGACCCGCGAGTGGTCGCTGACGGTTGCCGGCAATGTCGACAAGCCGCTGACCTGGTCGTGGGACGACCTGATGCGCCAGCCGATGGTCGACCAGACCAGCGACATGCACTGTGTGACCGCCTGGTCGCGCTTCGACAACCGCTTCCGCGGCGTGCAGATGCGCCACCTGATCGAACAGGTGAAGCCCTGGCCGGGTACCGGCTTTGCGGTGCTGAAGAGCTTCGACGGCTATTCCACCAACCTCGCGCTGGCCGACCTGATGGACCAGGACGTGCTGATCGCCACCCATTGGGAGGGCAAGCCGCTGACGCGCGAGCATGGCGGCCCGGTGCGCCTGATCCTGCCCAAGCTCTATCTGTGGAAGAGCCCGAAATGGCTGAAATACATCTGGTTCACCGACAAGGATGCGCCGGGATTCTGGGAGGTGCGCGGCTACCACAACCGGGGCGACCCGTGGAAGGAGGAGCGCTATGGTTGATCTGCGGGGCTATGTCCGCTTCCTGCTGGCGGCGCTCGCGATGACCGTGCTGCCGGCGCCCGAGGGCAAGGCCGGCTCGGCGGCCGGCTTCGATTTCGCCTTCCAGTCTCTGGAGGGCGGGCCGCTGCCGCTGGCGCAGTGGCGGGGCCGGCCGGTGCTGGTGGTGAACACCGCGTCGCGCTGCGGCTTCACCCCGCAATACGCCGATCTCCAGGCGCTGTGGCGGCGCTACCGCGAGCGCGGCCTGGTGGTGCTCGGCGTGCCGTCCAACGATTTCGGCGGCCAGGAGCCGGGATCGGCCGAGGAGATCAAGGAGTTCTGCGAGGTCAATTTCGACATCGACTTCCCGATGGCCGACAAGCAGGTGGTCAGCGGGCCCGAGGCCCATCCCTTCTATCAGTGGGTGGTGAAGGAGCTGGGCGCGGCCCATGCCCCGCGGTGGAACTTCTACAAGTACCTGATTGCGCCGGACGGGCGGTTGGCCGGGGCCTGGCCATCGAACGTGAAGCCCGGCAGCCCGGCGATCACCGAGAAGATCGAGGCGCTGCTGCGGCAATAGGCGGCTGCGGCAGGGCGCGCACCGCCAGCAGCCCGGCCCTGCCGCGCACCGCGATCTCGTGCCGGGTGGCGCCGGCGAGAAGGGTGGCGCCGGCCGAAGGGACGGACTGGGCCAGCGCCACCGTGGCTTCCGATACGACGAGGGCCGCGTCCAGCTCCTTGGCGGCGGTCTCCAGGCGGCTTGCCGTGTTCACCGCATCGCCGATGGCGGTGACCGACACCGCCCGGCCATAGCCCAGCTCGCCCACGATCGCCGGCCCGGCATGGATGCCGATGCCCATGCGCAGGGGCTCCGCCAGGTCATGGCTGAGGGCGCGGTTCAGCCGCTCCAGCGCCTCGCCCATCGCCGCCGCCGCCGCCAGGGCCTGGGCGGCCCCGCGGGCCGGATCGCCGGCGAGCCCGAACAGCGCCATGATGCCGTCGCCGATGAACTTGTCGAGCTGGCCGCCGGCCGCTTCGATCTCGCGGCCCATCTCGGCGAAATAGCGGTTCAGGATGAACACCACGTCATAGGGCAG
>CAZEQG010000303.1:0-4581 GCA_964514295.1 uncultured Alphaproteobacteria bacterium | reverse complement strand
GCCGGCACAGCGCAGTCGCGCCCCCAGCTCGGCCACCGGATAGCCGGGGCCAAGCTCGGCCAGCAGCCGCGACAGCGGCAGGATGGCGCGGTGGCCGCAGCGGTTGCACCAGCAGCACACCCCGCCCGATGCCGCCAGCCCGGCCAGCACCGGCCCCCGGCGCGCCGCGTCCGCCACCTCGATCTGCTGCTGCTTGAGCTTCGCCATGACAAGAACATATTGGGAACATACGCGGTTCGCAAGCTCCCCGTTCACCCGTCCGCGGCGCCTCGCGACGGGTAGATCGCCACCAGCAGGAAGCCCACCCCGCCATCGGCCCCGGCGAGCGGCAGGGTCAGGCGGTCGATGATGATGTAGTTGCGGCCGTAGAGCGGCACGCCGGCGCTGAAGATGTGCCGGCGCGACTGCACGGCGAGGCGGTATTCCTGCATCAGCAGATTGCGGCCCTCGTCCGGCAGGTCGGACAGGCGGGAACCCGTGATGTCGAAGCCGACCAGTTCGGCCACCGCCACGCCGAACAGGCGGTAGAAGAAATCCTGGCCCCCATCCAGCACCTGCAGCAGCATGAGGTGGCCAAGCCAGGGCTTCAGTTCGAAGGGATTGAACATCTCCCGCCCGGGCAGGCCGGACTCGCCGGCCTTGTCCTGCCAATGGCGGTAGAGGGCGCCCAACGGCCCGCCATGCACAGGTTGCCCCAATCCTGGATGCCACGCCATCGGTCCCCTGCCTTCCGACGGCGGAGGATGCTTCCCCCGTTAATGTTCAGCGAACACTGTGTTAACGACCCCGTCAATCCCGATTCGCCATAACCCGGCATGCTGAACCTGGCGCCTGCCCCGACCGGTCAGCCACCGGTGCGCAGCAGTCCCGGCTCGGGCGCGGGCACCGGGCGGCCGCCGATGAAGTGCCGCATGAGGGCGATCGCCTCGGGCGAATCCCATTCCGCCGGCCCCAGATAGGCGCCGAGCAGGCGGGCGTCGCGGTCGATCAGGAAGGTGGTGGGCAGGCCCTTGACCTGGAGGGCGCGCGGCATCGCCCCGCCGGGGTCGAGATAGACGCCGAGCCGTGCGAGGCCGAGGCGGTCGAAGAAGGGCCGCACCGCCCCCGCCCCGCCCCGGTCGCTCGACAGCGCCACAACCACGAAATCCTCGCCGCCGAGGGCGGCCTGCAGCCGGTCCAGCGACGGCATCTCGCGCACGCAGGGCGCACACCAGGTGGCCCACAGGTTCAGCAGCACCACGCGGCCGCGGAAGTCGGCCAGGCTCAGCGCATTGCCGGCCTCGTCGCGGAACCCGGTCTCCGGCGCTGGCACCGGCGTCTCGTAGAAGCTAAACTGCCGCATCTGGCCGCTCAGCGGCGGTTCCGACGCACCCGCGCCGGCGGCCGCCAGCAGCAGCACCAGCATCGCGACCCGGGACGCCCAGCGCCCCACCCCGTTCCGCATCATCCGAAAGCCCTTCCGACCATGGCGACGCCGGACCCTGCCGACCCCGCGACCCCTGCCCCGACGACCGGCCCCGCGCCCGCCGCCCCGCCCACTCCATCGCCCACCCCGTCGCCCACGGGCAGCCGCATGTGGGGCGGGCGCTTCGCCGCCGGGCCGGCCGAGATCATGCAGCGCTTCACGCCCTCGATCGACTTCGACCGGCGCTTCTACGCGCAAGACATCGCCGGCTCCAAGGCCCATGCCGCCATGCTGGCCCGCCAGGGCATCATCTCGGAGGCCGACAACGCCGCGATCCAGGACGGTCTAGACCGCATTAAGGGCGAAATCGAGGCGGGGGCCTTTGCCTTCGACCGCGCGCTCGAGGATATCCACACCAATATCGAGGTGCGGCTGAAGCAGATCATCGGCCCCGCCGCCGGGCGCCTGCACACCGCCCGCTCGCGCAACGACCAGGTGTCGACCGATTTCCGCCTGTGGGTGCGCGACGCCATCGACGCCCTGGACCAGCAGCTCGTCGACTATATCGCCGCCCTGCTGGAGCGGGCCGAGGCCGAGGCGGACACGGTGATGCCGGGCTTCACCCACACCCAGTCCGCCCAGCCGGTGACCTTCGGGCACCACATGATGGCCTATGTCGAGATGGCGGCGCGCGACCGGGCGCGGCTGGCGGACTGCCGGGCGCGGGTGAACGAATCGCCGCTGGGTGCAGCAGCGCTCGCCGGCACCAGCTTTCCCATCGACCGCGCGATGACGGCGGCGGCCCTGGGCTTCGCCCGGCCGCTGGCGAACTCGATGGACGCGGTGGCCAGCCGGGACTTCGTGATCGAGTTCCTGTCCTGCCTGTCGATCCTGGCCGTCCACCTGTCGCGGCTGGCCGAGGAGATGGTGTGGTGGTCCTCGGTGCAGTTCCGCTTCATCCGCATGTCCGACGGGTTTTCGACCGGCAGCTCGATCATGCCGCAGAAGCGCAACCCCGATGCCGCCGAGCTGGTGCGCGGCAAGGCCGGCCGCGCGATCGGGGCGCTGATGGGCATGCTGACCACGATGAAGGGGCTGCCGATGACCCACAACACCGACATGCAGGAGGACAAGGAGCGCAGCTTCGACGCCTTCGACAACATGGCGCTGTGCCTGGCGGCGATGACCGGCATGGTGCGCGACATGACGGTGAACCGCGCCGAGCTGAAGGCGGCGCTGGCCGGCGGCTTCCCCACCGCGACCGACCTTGCCGACTGGCTGACGCGGGTGCTGAACCTGCCCTTCCGCGAGGCCCATCACATCACCGGCCGGGTGGTGCGCCTGGCCGAGGAGAAGGGCTGCGACATCGCCGACCTGGCGCTGGCGGAGATGCAGGCGATCGAGCCGCGGATCACCGCCGAGGTGTTCTCGGTGCTGAGCGTCGAGGCTTCGGTGGCCAGCCGGAACTGCCTGGGCGGCACCGCCCCCGCCAATGTCCGGGCCGAGGTGGCGCGCTGGAAGGCGGCGCTGGCGTCATGAAGGCCGTCGCCCTCGCCCTCGCGCTTGCCCTTGCCCTCGGCCTTGCCGGCTGCGGCAAGCGCGGCGCGCCGAAGCCACCCGAAGGCCAGCCCGACCGCTACCCCAGGACCTACCCCGCGACATGACCGATCTGCCGCTGTCCGCCCCCCGGCTCGCCGCCATCGCCGATGCCGTCGGCACCCCGGTCTATGCCTATTCGGCCGACCACATGGTCTCCCGCTACCGCCGCCTCGCCGCCGCCGTGGCCGATCTCGGCGCCACCATCTGCTATGCCCTGAAGGCCAATTCCAACCAGGCGGTGATCGCCACCTTCGCGCGCGAAGGTGCCGGGGCCGACGTGGTGTCGCTGGGCGAGATGCGCCGCGCCCTTGCCGCCGGCGTGCCGGCCTCGCGCATCGTCTTCGCCGGGGTCGGCAAGACGGCGGCCGAGATGGCGGCGGGGTTGGAGGCCGGCATCCACCAGTTCAGCGTGGAATCGGAATCCGAGCTGCGGCTGCTGTCGCAGGTGGCGGTCGACAGGGGGCAGGTCGCCCCGGTGGCGATCCGCGTCAACCCCGATGTCGACGCCAGGACCCACGCCAAGATCACCACCGGCCGCAAGGAGAACAAGTTCGGCATCGACATCGCCGCCGCCCCGGCGGCCTACGCGCTGGCGCGCGCGCTGCCGGGGGTGGAGGCGATCGGGGTTGGCATGCATATCGGCTCGCAGCTTCTCGACCTTGCCCCCTTCGAGGCCGCCTTCGGCCGCATGGCCGAGCTGGTGGCGGCCCTGCGCGCCGCCGGCCACCGCATCGAGCGGCTCGACATGGGCGGCGGGCTCGGCATCCGCTACACCGGCGAGACGGCGCCCGATCTCGACGACTATGCCGCGGTGATCCGGCGCCAGGTCGGCGGCCTCGGCTGCCACATCATCCTGGAGCCGGGGCGCTGGCTGGTCGGCGAGGCCGGGGTGCTGCTGACCCGGGTGATCCATGTGAAGGAGGGCGAGAGCAAGCGCTTCGTCATCGTCGACGCGGCCATGAACGACCTGATCCGCCCCACCCTCTACGAGGCCGTTCACGATATCGTGTTGCTGGCCCCCCCGCGCGGCCCCGCCGCGCTGCCGGCCGATGTGGTGGGGCCGGTCTGCGAGAGCAGCGACTATCTCGGCCTCGGCCGCGACCTGCCGGCGGTGGAGGCGGGTGATCTGCTGGCGATCGCCGGGGCCGGCGCCTATGGGGCGGTGATGTCCTCGACCTACAACAGCCGCCCGCTGGTGCCCGAGGTGCTCGCCCGCGGCAACGAATTTGCCATTGTCAGGCCGCGCCCGCCGATAGAGGATCTGATCGCGGCCGACCGCTTGCCGGAATGGCTGCGGTGACCAAGTATCGCGAGAACACGCGCGGCTGAACCGAGGGGGTGCGGGGCAGCGGCAAGCGAGGGTGACGATGACGGATTCCCGCCCCGGTTCCCCTGCCCCCCGCCCGACCCCGCCGGATGACGGCATCGATGGCAGGCGCATCGCGCTCGCCTGGGCCGCCATCGCCTGGGAGCGGCTGTGGCCGGCGCTTGCGCCGGCGGCCGCCGTGGCCGGCCTGTTCGTCGCGGTTGCCCTGCTCGACCTGCTGCCGCTGCTCGACCGGGTCTCGCACGGCGCC
>CAZEQG010000302.1:0-4605 GCA_964514295.1 uncultured Alphaproteobacteria bacterium | reverse complement strand
CCGCCGCCACGGGCCACGATCACCACGCCCGGGCGCGCGATGGCGCCGCCGGCCGGCAGCGCATCGAAGCCGCGGATGGCGGCCGCGATCTGCGCCGCCGCCGCCTCGCCCTGGACGGCCACAGGCCAGACCAGCACATGGACCGGGAAACGGTCGGCCAGGCGGTGCAGGATGTCGCGGATCACCGCCCCGGTCGGCGAGGTGACCACGCCAACCACCGCCGGCAGGAAGGGAATGTCCTGCTTGCGCTCGGCCGCAAACAGCCCTTCGGCGGCCAGCCGCCGGCGCCGCTCCTCGATCATCTTCAGGATCGCGCCTTCGCCGGCCAGCTCCATCTGCTCGATGACGAGCTGGTATTTGGACTGCCCCTCATAGGTGGTCAGCCGGCCGAGGGCGATCACCTCCATGCCGTCTTCCGGCCGCACCGCCAGCCGGCCGGCGCTGCCGCGCCAGCACACGGCCGCCAGCACCGCCCCCTCGTCCTTCAGGTTGAGATAGAGGTGGCCGGAACTGTGGCGCTTGAAGGCACTGATCTCGCCGCGCACGCGCACCCGTTCGAAGCGGCTCTCGATGGTTTTCTTCACCGCCCCCGAGATCTCGGAGACGGTGAATTCGGGCGTGTTCGCGGGCGTATCGGCGGGCATGGCGGCGATGATACAAGACCGCCGCGCCCGATGGCGAGGGCAGGCGACAGGCGGAGAGGGAGAGGATGCGCATTCTGGTGGTGGGATCGGGCGGGCGCGAGCATGCGCTGTGCTGGGCGATCGCGGCGTCGCCGCTGTGCGATGCGCTGATCTGTGCGCCAGGCAATGCCGGCATCGCGGAAGTGGCCGATTGCCGCCCGGTGAAGGCCGAGGATCTGGACGGCATCGTCGCCCTGGCCCGGGCGGAGCGCATCGACTTCGCCGTCATCGGCCCGGAGGCGCCGCTGGTGGCCGGCCTGGTCGACCGGCTGGAGGCGGCCGGCATCAAGGCCTTCGGGCCGGATGCCGCGGCGGCGCGGCTGGAGGGTTCCAAGGCCTTCGCCAAGGACTTCATGGCCCGCCACGGCGTGCCGACCGCCGCCTATGCCAGGTTCACCGACCTTGCCGCCGCCCGGGCCCATGTCGAGGCGATGGGGGCGCCGATCGTGGTGAAGGCCGATGGCCTTGCCGCCGGCAAGGGCGTGACCGTGGCGATGACGACGCAGGAGGCGCTGGCCGCCCTGGACGCCGCCATGGCCGATGGCGCCTTCGGTGCCGCGGGGGCCGAGGTGGTGGTCGAGGCCTTCATGGAAGGCGAGGAGGCAAGCTTCCACGTGCTGGTCGACGGCCGCAACGCCGTGCCGCTGGCCGGGGCGCAGGATCACAAGCGCGCCTACGACGGCGACCGTGGCCCGAACACCGGCGGCATGGGCAGCTACTCCCCCGCCCCGGTGCTGACACCGGCGGTCGAGGCGGCGGTGATGGAGCGCATCGTCCGCCCCGTGGTGGCCGGCATGGCGGCCGAGGGGCATCCCTTCCGCGGCGTCCTCTATGTCGGGCTGATGATCACCGCGGAAGGGCCCAAGGTGGTGGAGTTCAACGTGCGCTTCGGCGATCCCGAATGCCAGGTCATGCTGGCCCGGCTCAGCAGCGACCTGCTGCCGGCGCTGATTGCGGCGCGTGACGGCGTGCTCGACCATTTCGACCTGCGCTGGCAGGCGGCGACGGCGGTCTGCGTGGTGCTGGCGGCCGAGGGCTATCCGGCGGCGCCGCGGCGCGGCACCGAGATTCGCGGCCTGGAGCGGGCGGCGGCGGTGGAGGAGGTGGTGCTGTTCCACGCCGGCACGCGGGCGGAGGGCGGGCGCATCCTGGCCGATGGCGGCCGGGTGCTGGGGGTGACCGCACTCGGCCCCGACATCCGCGCGGCGCGGGAGCGGGCCTATCGCGCGGTTGATGCCATCGACTGGCCGGAAGGCTTCTGCCGGCGCGACATCGGCTGGCGGGCATTGTCTTGAACACAGGATATAACTATCTAGAATCCTTGGTGAATTTTTCGTTGCGGTGGCCTCGGCGAGGTTGAAACGGCACCCCTTTCGCGAGCTACTGGGCCGATCTCCCCGAGGGGATGCCCATGTCTGTTCTCGCCCTGCCGTCCTCCGACGCCCTGCTCGATCGCATGGTTGCGTCCGTGCGCTATGCCCTTCAGCCGATCGTCACCATCCGCACCGGCCAGGTGGTAGGCTATGAGGCGCTGATGCGCGGCTATCAGCCGCTCGGCTTCAGCGATCCGCTGGCGCTGATCGACGCGGCCGACAGGCTGGGCTTCCTGCCGGCGCTGGACCAGGCGCTCAGGGCCAAGGCGGTGGCCACCTTCTGCCGGGTGCCGAACTGCCGCGACGCGCGGCTGTTCTACAACCTGGACCTGCGCGTGCTGCGCCCGGGTGCGGACGATCCGGCCGCCACCCTGCGGCTGCTCGCCAGCCACGGGCTGGGGCCGGTGCATCTCTGCCTGGAACTGTCGGAGCGGCACGACGACACGGCCGGTGCCCTCGCCGCCGAGGCGATCCGGCGCTATCACGGCCAATCCTACCGCCTGGCGCTGGACGATTTCGGCACCGGCTATTCCGGGCTGAAGCTGCTCTATGCCCACCAGCCCGACGTGATCAAGATCGACCGCTTCTTCATCAGCGGCATCGAGGGGGACCACAAGAAGCGGCTGTTCGTGTCGACCGTGGTGGACCTTGCCCATGTGCTGGGCATACAGGTGGTGGCAGAGGGGGTGGAGACGCGCGACGAGCTGGAGACCTGCCGGGCGATCGGCTGCGACATGGCGCAGGGCTACCTGATCGCCCGGCCCAGGCTCGATGTCGAGGCGATCCCGGCGGCGGTCAGGGAGATCCTGTCCGGCTTCGAGGAAAGGCGGCGCGTGCCCAGCGACGCCCGCTTCGTGCGCGACGAGATGGAGAGGCTGCCGGCGCTGCCGATCAGCCTGCCGATGCATGACGCCTTCGAGGCGTTCCGCAACAATCCGCAACTGACCTTCTTCCCGGTGGTCGACGAGCGGGGCACGGCGCTCGGCATCGTGCGCGAGACCGACATCAAGGAGTACATCTACTCCACCTATGGCCGCGACCTGATGCGCAACCGCAGCTATGGCAAGGCGCTGCAGCAGTTCGTCACGCGCTGCCCGATCGTCGACATCAATGTCGGGGCCGAGCGCATCGTTCAGCTCTGGTCGATCAACCAGTCGGCAGAGGGCATCCTGGTCACCGAGGATGGCAGCTATGTCGGCTTCCTCGGCGCCGCCTCGCTGCTGCGCGTGGTCAACGAGAAGAACCTCGCCTCGGCGCGCGACCAGAACCCGCTGACGCGGCTGCCCGGCAACCACACCATCGCCGCCCTGGTCGAGCGCGCCCTGGCCGATGGCGAGGTGGCATGGCTCCTGGCCTATCTCGACTTCGACAATTTCAAGCCGTTCAACGACAAGTACGGCTTCCGCCAGGGCGACCGGGCGATCCTGATGTTCTCCGAACTGCTGCACAAGCATTTCGCCGATCATGCGGAACTGATCGCCCATGTCGGCGGCGACGATTTCTTCCTGGCCGCGCGCGAGGCTGATCCGGTGCGCTTCACCGACAAGGTGCGCCGGCTGCTGGCCAGTTTCGCCCGCGACATGGAAAGCTTCTACGACCAGGCCAGCCGCGACGCCGGCTACATCGAGGCGACCGACCGCAAGGGCAGGCTGCGGCGCTTTCCGCTGATGACCTGCTCGGCCGCCCTGGTGGTGCTGGAGGCGGGCGGCCCCAGGCCATCGCCTGACGGGCTGTCGGCCCTGATCGCCGAGACCAAGCGGCGGGCCAAGCGCGGTGACGGGCTGGCGCTGGCCAGCACGGCGGCCTGACGCGGCTTCAGTCCTTCCAGCGGCGGTGCAGCCACAGCCAGTGATCGGGCCGGGCGGCGATCCAGCCGGCGATGTGGGCGTTCACCCGGGCAAGCCCGGCCCGCAGATCGGCCTGGTGGTCGCCGGTCGTCTCAAGGCGGAAGGGCGGCTCCACGATCACCCGGAAATGCGCCCCGCCGAGCCGCTCGCAGCGCGCCGGCAGCAGCGGGCAGCGGAAGCGCAGCGCCAGGGCGGCGATCGCCGGCGCGGTCATCGCCGGGGCGCCGAGGAAGGGCACCTCGATGCCGTCATTCATCTTCTGGTCGACCAGCAGGGCCAGATGGCCGCCGGCCGCCAGGGTGGCCATCGCCACTTTCGCCCCCTGGCGCCCCTTGGGCACCAGTGGGCCGGCGATCGCCCGCCGACCGCGCAGCAGCAGCGCCTCGGCGAGGCGGTTGTTGCTCTCCCGGTAGATGCGCGTCAGCGGCAGGCCGAGATGGGTTGCCGTCAGGGCCAGCACCTCCCAGTTGCCGAAATGCGCCGAGAACAGGATGCCGGGCTCGCCGTCGCTGCGGATCGTCTCCAGATGCTCAAGGCCGACCACTTCGACCCGCCGGTCGATCTCGGCCAGGATGCGCGGCAGATGCGGGTATTCCGCGGCGGTGCGGGCGAGGTTGTCCCACATCGCGCGCATGGTCGCGTCGGGGTCGGCCTGCGGCAGGCGCAGCGCCAGCCGCCGCGCGGCGCGCCGGGTGATGCCCA
>CAZEQG010000301.1:0-4613 GCA_964514295.1 uncultured Alphaproteobacteria bacterium | reverse complement strand
TGGCTTGCCGGGCTCGCCACCCGGCCGTCGCTGGCGGCGACCGCGCCGCGATGAACGGCCGGGCGTGACCGGCGCCGACGACATCATCCGGGTGCTGGGCCTCGCCCCGCACCCGGAAGGCGGCCATTTCGCCGAGGTCTACCGCCACGTCCCGCCCGGTGGCGGGCGCGGCGCCATCACCTCCATCCACTACCTGCTGCGGGCCGGCGAGCGCTCGGCCTGGCACCGCGTCACCGATGCCGCCGAGATCTGGTACTGGCAGGGTGGTGCGGCGCTGGCGCTGAGCCTGTCGGCCGACGGCCGGACCAGCACGACGCGCCGCCTTGGCCCCGACATCCTGGCCGGCGAGGCGCCGCAGATCGCCATCCCCCCCGGCTGCTGGCAGGCCGCCGAAAGCCTTGGCGCGTGGACGCTCGTGGCCTGCGCCGTCGGCCCCGCCTTCGAGTTCACCGGCTTCGAGCTGGCCCCGCCCGGCTGGTCGCCCCGGGACTGAACGTCCAGCGGCCGACCCCCGGGCGGCCGGCGCTCAGGACTGCTTTTCGGCCTCGATCAGCTCCGACATCTTGCGCCGGATCTGGTTCACCTTCCATTCGGCGAGCTGATAGGCCCAGCCATTCAGCTTCTCGCTGATCTCGGCCGCCTCCTTGCGCACCTCCTCGGCCGCGCCGTCGGCCGCGGTCACGGTCAGGCGCAGCCAGGTCTTGCCGTCCGCCTCGGCGAAGCTGGCCGCGGCGGTCAGGCCGTCATGGGTGCGGTAGGTGCTGACCGGCTCGCCAAAGCTCAGCCCCTCGGCCCGGCGCACGTCGTCGAAGGTCAGCCGCTCCAGCACGCCGGCGGTCGCGTTCACCGAATACTGGCTGGACACCTTGTGACCCTCGGGAATGCCGGCGAGCGTGAAATCCTCCTTGTCGGCCTCGGCCTTGGTCAGCACCATGATGCTGCCGTCGGGCTGGCCCACGCGCGCTTCGGCCACCCGCTTGCCGGCCAGGTCGACAATGCCGCGGTCAAGCCAGTCGACGGCCGGATCGCGCACTTCGAGATCCCCCTTGGCCAGCCAGGTCTGGCTCTCCTCGGCACGGCGGACATAGACCCCGGCAGACAGACCGCCGCCGCCGTAACGCTGCTTGCCGACGAACAGGTCGGCGATGGTCTTGCCGCCGGCATCCAGCAGGGTGACGCGGATCGACTTGGAATCCTTCGCCTCGGTCGGCGCCAGGTCCAGGCGGTCGTGCAGGCTGGCGTCGGCGGTCTTGCGCTCCGCCACCTTGAGCTGCGACAGCCCGACCAGGAGGCTGCGCACCTTCTCGAAACGGGCCGGATAGTCGCCCTTGTCGGGGGCCTTCCAGGTGTCGCCGGAGCGGACCAGCGTCACCTGCTCGGCCGCCTTGGCGATCTGCAGGCCATGCACGTCATTCAGCCTTGCCGTCAGCCCCGGCAGCAGCGGCTGGTCGATGAATTCGCCGGCGGTGGAGGCGGCGCGCTGCTGCACGCCCCACCAGGCGCCCCCCGCCGCCAGTGCGGTGACGGTCATCAGGGCGAGGAAGCTCTTCGGCTTCATGGGCATCCTCCTACTGGCCGTAGACGCGCCGGCGCCGCATCACGCGGATCGCCGCCAGCAGCAGGCCGAGCACGGCCACCACCGCCGGCACCGCACCGATGTTCAGGAACAGCAGCTTCTGCTGCAGCGCCTCAATGCTTTCGCGCAGCGCCCGCTGGACGTCGCGCAGCTCCAGCCGGGTGGTGAGTATCTCGGTGCGCGCGTCCTCGATCGCCTTGCGCTGCTCGTCGCTGAGGATCACGCCGCCGCCGGGGGCCTCCCGGG
Organism: uncultured Alphaproteobacteria bacterium; assembly: GCA_964514295.1. GTDB lineage: Bacteria > Pseudomonadota > Alphaproteobacteria > CAZEQG01 > CAZEQG01 > CAZEQG01. The sequence continues at coordinate 2,791 of CAZEQG010000301.1, read as the reverse complement.
TCTGCAGCGACTTCAGCTTGTCCTCGGTCGCCTTCAGCTTGTCCTGCAGCTCGCGCTCGCGCTGGCGGAAGCGGGTCTCGGCCTCGCGCCGCAGCTCGTCGAACACGACGAAGGGGCGCTGCGAGACGCCGCGGCCGCGCAGCTCGATCAGGCTCGGGCCGCCGGTCAGCGTCTCGGCGACGTTGACCACGAAATCGGCGTTGTTGGCGTTCGGCACCACCACCTGCTGGCCGAAGAAGTCCTGCACCTGCACCCAGAAGCGGTCGTCCAGCAGATCGGTGTCGGCCACCACCACGATGTCGGCATCCTTCTGCGACTGGGCGAGATGCGGCTTCACCTTCGACGGGTCCGGCGCCGGCGCGTTCTCCGGCGGCTTCGGCGGACCGTCTGGGAAGGCGGTCTTCAGCGGGCCGGTGAGGCGGGCGGCCAGCACCTGCACCTCGTTGCCGGCGCGGTAGTCGCGCAGCAGGCCGAGCGGGTCGGGGCGCCGCGCCACCTTGTCGACATCGATCAGCATGGCCGCCGGGCTGGAGGACAGCAGCGGCCGGAACGTGGTGCCGGCCCCCGCCACCGGCTTCAGGGCGCCGGCCGTGGCCATGTTCACCTGCTGCAGCTCGGTGGTGGCAGAATCCTGGCGCTGCAGGTGGATGTCGCCGCGAAGCTGCAGCCAGGCGACATAGTCCACCGCCTGCACCCGGCTGCCGCTGCCAGCGCTGACCCGGCGGGCGGCGAAACGGTCGCCGACGAACTTGCCCTCGACCAGCTCCACCCCCCAGGCCTTGAACAGCCGCGGCAGGTTGGAGCTGCCGCCCATCGGCGGCATGCCGGGCATGGTCGGTCGCATCGCCTCGGCCTCGGAATAGGGGTCGACGAAGGCGAGGATGCGGCCGCCGCGCAGCGCGAACTGGTCCAGCGCATACTGCGTGCGCTCGGAGAAGTTCTTCGGATGGATGATCAGCGCCACCTCGACATCGTCGTCGATCGCGTCGATCTCGGTGCCGACGGTGCGCAGGGTCACGGTCTGGCGGAGCTGGCTCATCACCACCCAGGGCGGCGTCGCCCCCTGCCCGCCCGGCATCATCTGGCCATCGACCGGCAGGTCGGCCAGCAGGGCGACGACCGGGCGCTTCGGCCGGGCCAGGTGCTGGACCATGCGGGTCAGGTCGAACTCCAGGAAGCGCTCGCGCTCGGGCTGGAAGAAGGGGATCACCTGGGCGTCGTCGACGGCGTTGGAGCCGGCGAGGCCGAAATACACCTGGTCGCCGGTCTGCGCGTCGAGCGGCACCGCCTGCAGCCCCTCGGCCACGGCGCGGTCCTCGATGTCGGAGAAGGGCTGCGGGTCGTAGGTCTCCAGGCGGATGCGGCCCTGCGACAGGCTGGCATATTCCTCCAGGATGTCGCGCACGCGCTGGGCATAGATGCCGTAGCTCGGCACCGTGCGCCCGAGCAGCTCGGAATAGTAGAAGCGCAGCGTCAGCGGCTCCTCGATCGAGGTCAGCACGCGGGTGGTCGCCGGCGACAGGGTGTAGAGGCGGTCGGCCGTCAGATCCAGGCGGTAGCCGCGCAGGAAGGTGTCGGACAACAGGTTGATGGCGACGAAGAGCACGCCCAGCAGCGGCAGGGCGAGCCAGCTCAGGAGCCGTCGGAACATCGCTCAGCGCCCCTTCATCAGATCGACCAGGATGGCGTTCACGGCCAGGAAGATGCCGATCACGCTGAGGAAGAACACCACGTCGCGGGCATCGACGACGCCGCGGGTGATGTCCTGGAAATGCGTCAGGAAGCTGAAGGAGGCCACCACCTCGGCCACCACGGGGGGCGCCCAGTTGCCAAGGAAGCCGAGCACCAGGCCCGAGCCGCTGACGGTCAGCACGAAGCAGACCGCCGCCGTCAGCACGAAGGCGATGACCTGGTTCTTGGTCAGCGCCGATACGGCGCCGCCCACCGCCAGATAGGCCCCCACCATCAGCGCGCTGCCGAGATAGCTGGCGGCGATCACGCCATGGTCGGGGCTGCCCAGGTGGTCGACCGTCAGCCACAGCGGGAAGGTGAGCGCCAGGGCCAGGGTGCAGAAGGCCCAGGCGGCGAGGAACTTGCCGACCACCGCCTGGCCGATGGTGACCGGCAGGGTGAGGAACAGCTCGATGGTGCCGCTCTTGCGCTCCTCCGCCCACAGCCGCATCGACACCGCCGGCACCAGGAACAGGTAGAGCCAGGGATGGAAGGTGAAGAAGGGCTGCATGTCGGCCTGGCCGCGGGCAAAGAAGTTGCCGACGAAGAAGGTCAGCGCGCCGGCCAGCACCAGGAAGATGATGATGAACACGGCGGCGAGCGGCGTGATGAAGTAGCCGGCCAGTTCGCGCCGGAAGATGGTCAGGGTGGTGCCCATGGCTCAGGCCTCCCGCGGCTGCGGCTTTGCGGATCCCGTGGTGATGGCGCGGAACACGTCGTCCAGCCGGCCGCGTTCGCGCGTCACGCTGTCGACCGGAATGCCGTCGCGCCGGATCGCCGCCTGCACGGCCGGATAGATGTCGGCCTCCCCGCGCGGCACGACGCGCAGGCAGGCAAAGGCCGGGCCGCGGTCGGACAGCACCACCTCGACGTCGCCCGCCGCCTGCAGGCTGGCGGCGGCGGCACCGGCACGCTCGGCCGCAACGGTGACCAGCACCCCGCGATGGGCGGGATCGCGCGCCTCCAGCTCGGCCGGGGTGGCATCGGCCAGCACCTTGCCGCGGGCGATGATCATCGCCCGGGTGCAGACCGCGTCCACCTCCTCCAGGATGTGGGTGGA
>CAZEQG010000300.1:0-4620 GCA_964514295.1 uncultured Alphaproteobacteria bacterium | reverse complement strand
GAGCGGGCGCGCGGCGTCCCGGAGGGGGTGGCGGCGGCGACCGGCATGACGCCCCAGGCACTGCGCAAGCTCACCGCCGATGTGGCTGCGCTGCACCGGGCGCTGGAGCGGGTGGCCGGCGAGCGCTGACAGGGGCGCCCGCCGATCGCTGCCGCTGCCCACCAACCGGGCAGCGGCGCTGGAAATGTATGCAGATTGCATGCACGGATCCGCGCGGCCACCGCCGGTGCGGAAGAACTTCCCTTGAAGTCAAGGCGATAAGGCGGCCCTGCGATCTGGCATCATCCCTGCAGAAACCGTGGCTGACCGCCGGCGATCGCTTGCCGCGCCAAGCTTCGGGAGATGCAGCATGAAGCGTCGTGACTTCCTGAAATCCACCTCGGTGGCCGCGCTTGGCGCCGCTTCCGGGGTTGCCGCACCGGCCGTCTGGTCGCCGGCCAAGGCCCAGGCCCGCCAGGAAACCCTGCTGGTGGTGACCGAAAGCGGACCCAACAACCTCGACATCCACGGTGTCGGCACCAACCGCCCGGGCTATGAGGTGTCGTGGAACTGCTATGACCGGCTGATCGGCCACGGCAAGAAGACCCTGCCCGACGGCTCGGAAAGCTACGACCGCGACGTGTTCGTGCCCGAGCTGGCGGAGGACATGACGGTTTCCGACATGTCCGCCACCTTCCGCCTGCGCCGGGACGCAACCTTCCACGATGGCACCAAGGTCACGGCGGCGGATGTGAAATGGTCCTTCGACCGGGCGGTGTCGGTCGGCGGCTTTCCCACCTTCCAGATGAAGGCCGGCTCGCTGGAGAAGCCCGAGCAGTTCGTGGCGGTGGACGACCACACCTTCCGGGTGGACTTCCTGCGCAAGGACGCCCTGACCATCCCCGACCTGGCGGTGATCGTGCCTTGCGTGATGAACGCCGGCCTGGTGAAGAAGCACGCCACCGACAAGGATCCCTGGGGGCTCGACTACACCAAGACCAATGTGGCCGGCAGCGGCGCCTACCGGATGCTGCGCTGGCAGCCCGGACAGGAGGTGGTCTACGAGCGCAACGACGCCTGGAAGGGCGGTCCGCCGCCCAAGGTGCGCCGCATCGTCTGGCGGATGGTGCCTTCGGCGGGCAACCGCCGGGCATTGATGGAGCGCGGCGACGCCGACATCTCCTTCGACCTGCCGAACAAGGATTTCGCCGAGCTGCGCCAGGCCGGAAAGGTGCAGGTGGTCTCCCACCCGATCGGCAACGGCATCCAGTATATCGGCATGAACGTGAACAAGCCGCCCTTCGACAAGGTGAAGGTGCGGCAGGCCGTGGCCTATGCCATCCCCTACCAGAAGATCATGGACGCGGTGATGTTCGGCCTGGCCGAGCCGATGTTCGGCGCCAAGACGGCGCCGAAGCCGGCGTGGCCGGTGGCCCATCCCTACGATACCGACATCGCCAAGGCCAAGGCCCTGCTGGCCGAGGCCGGCTATCCCGACGGCTTCGAGACCACGCTGTCCTTCGATCTCGGCTTTGCGGTGGTCAACGAGCCGCTATGCGTGCTGGTCCAGGAAAGCCTCGCCCAGATCGGCATCCGGGCAACCATCAACAAGATACCCGGTGCCAACTGGCGCAATGAACTGCTGAAGAAGGAAATGCCGCTGATCGCGAACTTCTTCTCCGGCTGGCTGGACTATCCCGAGTATTTCTTCTTCTGGTGCTATCACGGGCAGAACGCCGTGTTCAACACCATGGGCTACCAGGACAAGGCGATGGACGGGCTGATCGAGGCCGCGCGCACCGCCGCCGCCAATGGCGACAAGGCGGCCTATGAGGCGAGCGTGTCGGGCTTCATCGCCAAGGCCTTCGAGGAGGTGCCGCGGATCCCGCTGTTCCAGCCCTATCTCAACGTCGCCCTGCAGAAGAACATCACCGGCTACCGCTACTGGTTCCACCGCCAGCTCGACTACCGCAGCCTCGTGAAGGCCTGAGGGCAGCGGGCGATGCTGACCCAGCTCCGCCGCCGGCTGGCCACGGTGATCCCCTCGCTGCTGGGGGTGATCCTGGTCACATTCCTGCTGACCCGGGCGCTGCCCGGCGATCCGGCGGCCTATTTCGCCGGGCCGGCGGCCACCCCGCAGGCGGTCGAGGAGGTGCGCCGGCAGCTCGGCCTCGACCGGCCCCTGCCCGAGCAGTTCCTGCGCTATGTCGCCGATCTGGCGCGCGGCGACCTCGGCACCTCGCTGACCACCGGGCAGCCCGTGGCCTACGAGATCGCAACCCGCCTGCCGGCTTCGGCCGAGCTGACGCTGCTGGGGCTGGTGCTGGCGGTCTCGGTGGCGATCCCGCTTGGCGTGCTGGCGGCGACCAGGCCAGGCTCGCTGGTCGATCACGCCTGCCGGGTGATCGCCACGGCGGGCGTGTCGCTGCCGGTGTTCTTCACCGGGCTGCTGCTGGTCTATGTGTTCTATTTCCTGCTTGGCTGGGCGCCGGCGCCGCTCGGCCGGCTCGACATCTTCTTCAGTCCGCCGCCACATCTGACCGGCTTCTACCTGATCGACAGCCTGGCCGCCGGCGATGTCGAGACCTTCCTCGCCGCGCTGTCGCAGCTCTGGCTGCCGGCGCTGACGCTGGCGGTCTTCTCCCTGGCGCCGATCGCGCGGATGACGCGGGCCTCGATGCTGGCGGTGCTGGCGTCGGAATTCATCCGCACCGCAAGGGCCAGCGGGCTCGCGCCGCGCAAGGTGATCGTCGCCTATGCCCTGCGCAACGCCCTGCTGCCGGTCGTGACCACGCTCGGCATGGTGTTCTCCTTCCTGCTCGGCGCCAATGTCCTGGTCGAGAAGGTGTTCGCCTGGCCCGGCATCGGCTCCTATGCCGTGGAGGCGCTGATCGCCGGCGACTATGCCCCGGTGCAGGGCTTCGTGCTGTCGATGGCGGTCCTGTACGTGCTGCTCAACCTCGCGATCGACCTGCTCTACGGGGTGATCGATCCGCGCGTCCGCCTGGAGGGCTAGGCCGGGATGCGCCAGACCCTTGCCCATGCCCGCTACGTGATGGCGGAGAACCCGGTCACGGGGCTTGCCTTCGCCATGTTCGCGCTGATCGTGCTGTGCGCGGTCTTCGGGCCGCTTGTCGCCCCCTATGACCCGCTGGCCAGCAACACCGCGGCCGCCCTTCAGCCGCCCTCGGCGGCGCACTGGTTCGGCACCGACCAGCTCGGCCGCGACGTGTTCAGCCGCATCCTGGTGGCCACCCGGCTTGATCTCGGCATCGCGCTCGCCTCGGTGGCGCTGGTGTTCGTGGCCGGCGGCTTCGCCGGCGTGGCGGCCGGCTTCTTCGGCGGCTGGGTGGACAGGCTGGTTGGCCGCGTCGCCGACACCATCATGGCCTTCCCGCTGTTTGTGCTGGCCATGGGCATCGTTGCGGCCCTCGGCAACACGGTCACCAACATCGTTATCGCCACGGCGGTGGTGAATTTCCCGCTCTACGCCCGTGTCGCCCGGGCCGAGGCCAATGTCCGGCGCGAGGCCGGCTTCGTGATGGCGGCACGCCTGGCCGGCAACAGCGAGATGCGGATCCTTTTGACCCAGGTCTCGCCCAATGTGCTGCCGATCATGATGGTGCAGGTGTCGCTGACCATGGGCTACGCCATCCTGAACGCGGCCGGACTGTCCTTCATCGGGCTCGGGGTCAGGGCGCCGACCCCGGAGTGGGGGATCATGGTGGCCGAGGGGGCCGGCTTCATCGTCTCGGGCGAATGGTGGATCGCGCTGTTCCCGGGCCTCGCGCTGATGGCGGCGGTGTTCTGCTTCAACCTTCTGGGCGACGGTCTGCGCGATCTCGTCGACCCGCAGCGGCGGACCTGAGGCGATGAGCGAGCATGGCCTTCTGGAGGTGCGCGGGCTGACCGTGGAGTTCGCCACCCGCCGCGGCACGGTGCGCGCGGTCGAGCAGGTGGACCTGGCGGTGGCCCGCGGGGAGACGGTGGGCATCGTCGGGGAGAGCGGCTCGGGCAAGTCGGTCACCAGCTATGCCGTGCTGCGCATCCTCGACCGGGCGGGACGGATCGCCGGCGGCGAGATCCTGTTCTCGGGCGAGCATCTGGAGAAGGCGCCCGAGGCGGCCTTGCGCGACCTGCGCGGGCGCGACATCTCGATGATCTTCCAGAACCCGCGGGCGGCGCTGAACCCGATCCGCAAGGTGGGCGTGCAGATCGCCGACCTGCTGGTCCAGCATGGCCAGGCAACCCCGGCCGAAGCACCGGCACGCGCCGTCGAGGCGCTGTCGCTGGTGCGCATCGCCCGGCCGCAGGAGCGCTTCCATGCCTATCCCTTCGAGCTGTCGGGGGGCATGTGCCAGCGGGTGGTGATCGCGCTGGCCCTTGCCTGCCGGCCGCGCCTGCTGATCGCCGACGAGCCGACCACCGGGCTCGACGTCACTACGCAGAAGGCCGTGATGGACCTCACGGTCGACCTGATCCGCGAGCGCGGCATGTCGATGCTGCTGATCACCCATGATCTCGGCCTCGCCGCCGCCTATTGCGACCGCGTGGTGGTGATGGAGAAGGGCAGGGTGGTTGAGGATGCCCCCTCCGCCCGCATCTTCCGCCGGCCCGCCCATCCCTATACGCGGCGCCTGA
>CAZEQG010000299.1:0-4628 GCA_964514295.1 uncultured Alphaproteobacteria bacterium | reverse complement strand
GCCCCCGCCCCCGCGCGCCAGGCCCCCGCCGCGGACTGTGCGCGCCTGCCGGGCGGCAACGCGCAGATCGACAGGATCGCCGCCCTTCAGGGCCGGCTGTCCACCCGCTCGCTGGTGCTGACCTATTTCGGCAAGCCGCTGTGGCAGCTCGACGACAATGACTTCGAGCAGATCGTGACGCTGAGCGAGGCCTGCGCGCGCGGCGAGGCCGAGGTCGCCAGGGCCCGGGCCGAACGCTTCCGCGAACTGGTCAAGGAGGCGACGGCGACTCTGCGCCGCTCGCGGGCCTGGCTGGAACGGGCCAAGCGCCTGGTCGAGGATGCGCCCGAAGATCGCGAGGGGCTGGTGCTGGTGCAGGGCATCTGGGTCGAGATGCTGAACCGCGAGGAGGAGATGCTGCCCACCGACGTGAAGGAACTGTCGGACGCCATCATCAAGAAACAGAACCAGATCTACGCAACCGCCCCGGTGCCGCCGCCGCGACCGGCCTGGGAATAGCGGCCGCCGCAGAAAGTGCTGCGGCAAGCTGCCACAAATACCATCGTATGAGTGCGGGGCGCCGGCCCAGCGCCTATCTTCACGAGGTCGGGGGCGACCGGAGAAGATTGCGGCACCACATGGCCTGGACGGACTCCAGCCTGATCGCGATGCTCGTGGCCGGCATCGGCGCAAACGCCGCCCGCCGGTGCGACGACGCGCGCTGCACCATGGTGGCCGGCGGGCCGTTCTGTCCGCTGACGGCCGAGGACCAGATCGGCACGCCGGCGCTGCGGCGGCTGTTCAGCTACTGGCAGGAGCGCCGGCAGGACCGCGCCATGCCCGAGCGCACCGACATCGACCCGCTGGACATCCCGCAATGCCTGCCTCATCTGGTGCTCATCGAGATGACGGCGGACGACCCGCCCGACCTGCGCTACCGCCTCATGGGCACCCGGGTGGCACGCCTGTTCGGCAGAGACCTTACCGGCCGGCGGATCAGCGCGCTGCCCGACCCGCACCTGCGCAGGCTCGTGGTCGCGACGGTACACCAGGTGCTCGCCACCGGCATTCCCTGGCTTCACCGCATTCCCTGCGCCTGGGACGGCGTCGGCGACTATGAGAGGGTGCTGCTGCCGCTGCGGGCCAGCGGCGGGCCGCCGCTGGTCCTGCTCGGGGTGCAGGCTTGTGGCGATCCCACCTATTCCGCCGCGGCCGAGCGGCTGCTCTGATGCGACAAGGTTGTTTCATCATTATATAATCTACTCGAATGGGTTTATCGAAACCCGCAGTTTCTACTGTCACGGCAACGGGTTTTGACTATAAAGGAGTGCAATCCGGCAGGGGGGCGGGTTGCAAAAGGGGGCCAGCACGGTCTTGTCGTTGCCGATCGCGCGAGCGGCCCTGCTGCCACTCGCGCCGGTGATGTCGCACTGGTGCCGGTTGCGCCGGGCCGGGCCGGTGCGCCGGCGCGACCTTGATCCCGCCGCCTTCGCGGGCCTGCTGTCGAACGTGGCGCTGATCCAGCGCCTGCGCGGCCCGCCGCCGCATCTTCTGGTGCGCCTGGCCGGCGAGGAGATCGCCAACCGTGACATCGGCTTCACCAAGGGCCGGCTGGTCGAGCAGGTGATCCCGCCCTGGTACGGGCGGCATCTGGCCGAAACCTATGAGGCGGCGATCGCCGCGGCGGTGCCGGTGCTGCAATCGGTGCGCGCCACCGGGGAGTTCCGCGACCACCGTTATCACAGGCTGCTGCTGCCGCTGTGGGAAGGGGGCGAGGAAGCCGAAAGCCTGCTGGTCGCCACCCAGACGGAGGATGACAGCGAACTGGAGAGCTTTGCCGCGTGACGGCAGGATTGACCTGGAGGCCCTGCGGGCGGAGGATCCGGCGATGCGCGCGCTCGCACTCCTGACGGGTCTTGCCGTGGCGCTGCTGCCCGGGGTGGCGGCGGCCGACACGGCCATGACGACGGCGGCGATCATTGCCGGCGGGGCCGTGGGCGCGGTGCTGTTCCCGGCCGTGCTGCTGCCGGCGGCAACCGCGCTTGCGCCAGCCGCCACCATCCTTGCCAGCGGGGTTGCCAGCATGGCGGCCCAGATCGCCGTGACCTATCCCGCCATCACCGGGGCGATCGCCGGCGCCGCCGCCGGCTACCTCGCCGTTCCCTGACGCATCCGCGACCAAAGCGCCTGGACCGTAGCGCCGCTGGGGCCAGCGGCGCGCCGGTTCAGATGTAGTAGCTCTTCAGCGGCGGAAAGCCGTTGAAGCCGACCGATGCATAGGTGGTGGTGTATGCCCCCGTCGCCCCGATCAGCAGGTGGTCGCCGATCTGCAGGTCGATCGGCAGCCGGTAATCGGCCTTCTCGTAGAGCACGTCCATGCTGTCGCAGGTCGGCCCGGCGAGGATCACCGGGGCGACCGGCCCCTGCCGGCTGCTGGTGATCGGATACTGGATGGCCTCGTCCATCGTCTCGGCCAGCCCGCCGAACTTGCCGATGTCGAGGAACACCCAGCGCTTCTCGTCGTTCTCCGACTTCCTGGAGATCAGCACCACCTCGGTGTCGATCACCCCGGCATCACCCACGATGCCGCGGCCCGGCTCGATGATGGTCTCCGGGATGCGGTTGCCGAAATGCCGGCGCAGCGCGGCGATGATGGTGCGGCCATAGGCCTCGGCCGTCGGCACGTCGGTGCGGTAGCGCGCCGGGAAGCCGCCGCCCAGGTTCACCATGCGCAGATTGACGCCGTGCTCCTCCAGCTCGCGGAACAGGCGGGCGGTCTCTGCCAGCGCCGCGTCCCACTGCCCGGGATCCTTCTGCTGCGAGCCGACATGGAAGGACACGCCATGCGGCACCACGTTGCGCTCGCGCGCCGACAGCAGCAGCGCCCGCGCCATCGCAAGGTCGCAGCCGAACTTCTTCGACAGCGGCCAGTCCGCCCCCTCGTTCGAGGTGATGATGCGGCAGAACACGCGTGCGCCGGGTGCGGCGGCGGCGATCTTCTCCAGCTCGGCCTCGCTGTCGAAGGCGAACATGGTCACGCCCAGGCGATGCGCGCGGGCGATGTCCGACTGCTTCTTGATGGTCGAGCCGAAGGAGATGCGCTCGGGCGTGGCGCCGGCCGCCAGCACCGCCTCGATCTCGGTCACCGAGGCGCAGTCGAAGCAGGAGCCGAGTTCCGCCAGCAGGCTGAGGATCTCCGGCGCCGGATTGGCCTTCACGGCATAGAACACGCGCGCCTCGGGCAGGGCGCGGGCGAGCAGCGTGTAGTTGCGCCTGACGATGTCCAGGTCCACCACCAGGCAGGGGGTGGCGGGCTGGGCCTCGGCCAGGAAGCGGGCGATCTTGTCGTTCATCTCGTCAGTATCCTCAGCCGCTCAGGCGGCCAGCACGGAAACCAGGGCCGGCGGCCGGGCGCGCGCGCCCAGCGGAAAGCCGCCGATCGGAAAATCCGCCATGAATGCCTTCGTCTCGGCCAGCGCCCGGTCGCGCTCCGCCGCCGACCAGGCGGCGATCGACCAGTCCTCCCCGGACGGGCTCAGCGCCGCCGTCGGCTGGAAGACATAGGCGGCGATCTCGCCCCCCTCGGCCTGCCCCCCGCCGACGCGCACGGTGCAGGCGGCGAGCTCATAGGCGTCGGTCTCGTAGTAGCGCAGCCGCGCCACGTCCTGCGCCGACAGCCCCTCGATCACCACCCCGTCGACGCTGCCGCCCGCGGCCGGCTCCAGGACCGGGAACCACGCCCCGAGGGCGCGCCGGCGCCGGTATCCGGACAGCATCGCCGGCGTGACCGCCAGCCGCTCCACCGGCCTGCCCAGCACCAGGGCGAGCACGGCCGGATCAAGCAATGTGCCATAGACGAAAATGCGCATCGCACCCCTCCGCGGCCGGTCAAGTCCGGCGGAAAGACGCGCCACCCGCGCCCACCAGGTGCGGTCCGGGCGGCTTCACTCCATGTCGGGACGAAGACTCCGGTGCGGACGCGACCGGCAAGGCTTCGCAAACAAGTGGGGGGTTCAGGCCCCCGCGGTACTGGCAACCATATCGCTTCCCCCTCGGAGCCGGCCGCGAGCGCGCCGGAATAGCCAAAAGAGACGCGTTACGCCGTTGCTTAACCACCCAGGGCCATTGGCACGTGCGAATACGTTCGAGCGGGCATATATGATGGCGGTGCCCACACCGCAAGCGGAATCTGGACCCAGGCAACACCCATGAGCGAGCTGAAACGCAAGGCCTTCCTTGGCGTCGGGATCGTCGTGATCCTGGTGGGCATCGTCATCGCGCCGCTGCCGGGACCCGGCGGCATCCCCGTCATCGCCCTTGGGGCGGTGATCCTGCTGCGCCATTCGGGCTGGGCCAGGAAGTCCTTCGTGCGGCTGAAGCAGCGCTTCCCGTCGACCATGCGCCCGGTGTTCACGGCGATCCGCTGGCGGCGCAAAAAACCAGCCGCGCCGCGCCCACAACCCGCTCCTCCAGCAGACTGAGGCCGGGTGGCGGGACGAAGCCCTCGCGCGCCGCCACCTCCACCACCACCAGCGCATCGGCTGCCAGCCAGCCGGCCAGCGCCGGCAGGGCGGCCTCGGCCAGGCCCTGGCCATAGGGCGGATCGAGCAGGGCGAGGCCATGCGCCAGGGGCGCCGGGCCCGGCGCCA
>CAZEQG010000298.1:0-4633 GCA_964514295.1 uncultured Alphaproteobacteria bacterium | reverse complement strand
AGGTTCGCGCCGGCGGGCCGGGGCTGGCCGAACGCTTCCCTGAACATGCCGGCGCCTTCGACCCGGCACCGGCCGTGGCCGCCGCACAGCCCTGGATCGACCGGGCGCTGGCCGCGGTCGAGACGACGCGATTGGCATTGAGGGAGGGGTGAGGATGGCAAGCCTGTCCGTGGGCGGCGTGGTGCTGGACTATTCATTCGCCGGGCCGCCCGGCGCGCCGGTGGTGGTGTTCTCGAACTCGCTCGGCACCACGCGCGCCATGTGGGCGCCGCAGGTGGCCGCACTGTCCCGCCGCTTCCGCTGCCTGACCTATGACACCCGCGGGCATGGCGCCTCGGCGGTGGTGGCGGCGCCGGTGACGGTGGAGGGGCTGGCCGCCGATCTCGCCGGGCTGCTCGACGGGCTCGGCATCGCACGGGCCCATGTCGTCGGCCTGTCGCTCGGCGGCATGACCGGCCAGGCGCTGGCCGTCAGCCGGCCCGACCTGGTGGACCGGCTGGTGCTGCTGGCAACCTCTGCCCGGATGGCGCCGCCGGAAGCCTGGCACGAGCGTGCAGCCCTGGTGCGCCGCGCCGGCATGGCGGCGATAGTCGATGCCATCCTTGGCCGCTGGTTCACCCCGGCCGCCGATCCGGCCGCCGTGGCGCCCGTGCGCGAGGGGCTGCTGGCGATCGCGCCCGAGGGCTATGCGCGCTGCTGCGAGGCGATCGCGGCGATGGACCTGACCGGCGCGATCGCCGCCATCCGGGCGCCGACCCTGGTGATCTCCGGCGCCGACGACCCGGCCACCCCGGTTGCCATGCAGGCCGACATCCGCGCCCGCATCCCCGGGGCCGAGCATGTGGTGATCGCCAATGCCGCCCATCTGGTGAACCTGGAGCAGGCAGCGGCGACCACCCGCCATATCGAGGCGTTCCTGGCCGATGGCGCCTTCGCGCGGGGCCTCGCCAACCGCAAGGCGGTGCTGGGGGCCGAGCATGTGGAACGCTCGCTGGCCAAGGCGGGGCCCTTCGCCGCCCCCTGGCAGGACTTCATCACGCGCGGCGCCTGGGGCGAGATCTGGGGCGACGCCAGCCTGCCCTGGAAGACGCGCTCGCTCGTGACCCTGGCTATGATGGTGGCCCTGCACCGGGAGGAGGAGTTCAAGCTGCATGTCCGCCCGGCCCTGAAGAATGGCGTCACCATGGCCGAACTGCAGGCGCTGCTGCTGCACGCCGCCATCTATGCCGGGGTGCCGGCCGCCAATGCCGCCTTCCGCTGGGTCCGCGAGGTACTTGGCGAGGCGGCCGACGATGGGCTGTAGCGCCGGGGCATGCGGGGATGCTATGACGGCGCACCCTTAGTTCACGGCGAAGTGATGAGCGACCCGGCCCGCAGGATTTTCGTCGCCCTCGACACCGATGACCGCGCGGTGGCGCAGGCCATGGCGAAGCTGGTAGCCCCCCGGGTAGGCGGGGTGAAGCTGGGGCTGGAGTTCTTCAGTGCCGAAGGGGCGGCGGGGGTGCGCGCCGTCGCGGAGGCCGGGGCGCCGGTGTTCCTCGACCTGAAGTTCCATGACATCCCCAACACCGTCGCCGGCGCCGTGCGGGCGGCCACCCGGCGCTGCCGGCCCTATATGGTGAACGTGCATGCCAGCGGCGGGGCGGCGATGATGAAGGCAGCGCTGGAGGCGGCCAGCGCCAGCGCCCAGGCGATCGGCGCGGCGCGGCCGCTGGTGGTCGCCGTCACCGTGCTGACCAGCCTTGACGACGGCGATCTCGGGGCGACCGGCCAGGCCGGCCCGGTTGCCGACCAGGTGCTGCGCCTGGCCCGGCTGACGCAGGAATGCGGGCTGGACGGCGTGGTCTGCGCGCCGCAGGAAATCGCGATGCTGCGCGCGGCCATGGGGCCCGGCTTCCGGCTGGTGGTGCCGGGCATCCGCCCGGCCGGAGCGGCGGCGGGCGACCAGAAGCGGATGATGACGCCGGCCCAGGCGCTGGCGGCCGGGGCGGACGTGATCGTGATCGGCCGGCCCATCACCGCCGATCCCGATCCCTCCGGGGCGCTCACCCGCATCATCGCCGACCTGTCTTGACGGTGGCGGTCAAGATCTGCGGCGTCACCTCGGCCGAGGCGATCGCCGCCGCCGCCGCGGGCGGTGCGGCGATGGTGGGCTTCATGCTCTACCCCCCATCGCGGCGCAACGTGCCGATCCCCCTGGCGGCGGCGCTGGGCGGGCTGGTGCCGGCGGGCATCGCCAAGGTGGCGGTGACCGTCAATGCCGACGACCGCGAGCTTGCCGCCGTGATCGAAGCCCTGCGGCCGGACTTCCTGCAACTCCACGGCAACGAGGATGCAGCCCGCACCGCCGCCGTCCGCCGCCGCTTCGGGGTGCCGGTGATCAAGGCCCTGCCGGTGGCCGACCGGGCCGACCTTGCCGCCGCCGCCGCCTATCGCGGCATCGCCGACCGCATCCTGTTCGACGCCAAGCCGAAGCCGGGGCAGCTGCCCGGCGGCAATGGCGAGGTCTTCGACTGGGCGCTGCTGCGCGGGGCCGAGCTGCCGGAAGACTGGATGCTGTCCGGCGGGCTGACGCCGGAGAATGTGGCCCAGGCCGTGGCGATCAGCGGGGCGCGGGCGGTCGATGTGTCCTCCGGCGTTGAATCGGCGCCCGGCCGCAAGGACCCGGGCCTGATCGCCGCCTTCCTGAAGGCCGCTGCCGGCGGCGGCTGACGATCCCCAGGCTAGACAGGCGAAAGGACCGATCATGGCCAAGAACACGATCTGCCTGTGGTACGACAAGGAGGCCGAGGCGGCCGCGCGCTTCTATGCGGCAACCTTCCCCGACAGCTCGGTCGGCGCCATCATCCGCGCCCCCGCCGACTTCCCGTCCGGCCGCAAGGGCGATGTGCTGACGGTCGAGTTCACCGTTGCCGGCATTGCCTGCCTCGGCCTCAACGGCGGCCCCGCCTTCCGGCACAGCGAGGCCTTCTCCTTCCAGATCATGACCGAGGACCAGGAGGAGACGGACCGCTACTGGAACGCGATCATCGGCAATGGCGGCCAGGAAAGCGCCTGCGGCTGGTGCAAGGACAGGTGGGGCGTGTCCTGGCAGATCACGCCGCGGGTGCTGATCGAAACCCTGGCCGCCGGCGGCGATGGCGCCACGCGCGCCTTCACCGCGATGATGGGAATGACGAAGATCGACATCGCGGCAATCGAGGCGGCGCGGCGCGGCTGAGGGGCCGGCGCCTCAGCGGCCGCCGCCGAGGGAGGACGCCCCCTCGGCCAGATCCTCCAGCCCCGCCTGGTCCAGCACCTGCACGAAATTGCCCTCCAGCAGGCGCACCACCTGCGCGGTCTTCAGCCGGGTGAACAGGCGGCTGACCGTCTCGATGGTCAGGCCCAGATAGTCGGCGATGTCGGTGCGGCCCATCGGCACGGCGATCGGATTGCCCGGCAGGCCGCGGCGCATCGCCCGCTTCTCCAGCATCAGCAGGAAGGAGGCGAGCCGCTCTACCGCCGTCTTGCGGCCGAGCAGCAGGATCTGCTCCTGCGCCGCCGACAGCTCGGTCTCGGCATATTCCAGCAGCCGGTGTTCCAGCTTCGGAAAATCGCTCAGCAGCCGGTCGAACTCGCGGCGGGGAAAGCGGCACAGCTTCACATGCGTCACAGCCTCCGCCGACTGGGCGTAGTGGCCATGCGGGCCGAGGCCGATGAAGTCGCCCGGAAACAGGAAGCCGGTGATCTGCCGCCGGCCGTCCGGCAGGCTCTTGAACAGCTTCAGGGTGCCGGCGGTCACGTTGTAGGTGTAGGCGGCCGCCTGGCCCTCGTGGAACAGCTCATCCTTCGGCGCCGCCTCCAGCGTCGTGATGATGGCGGCGAGCCGCGCCGTCTCTTCCGCATCCAGCGGCGCGCAGATGCTGAGCGGCCTGATGCGGCAGGTCCGGCAGTGGCTCAGCGCGTCGCTGACCGCTACCGGCTTCGGCGTTGCCATGGCCCTCTCCCTTCACCACGAATAGTGACCCGATTCCCTGGGGCGTTCAATCCTGCCCCGGTTTTCGCGGATGGCCGTGCCGGGGATGCATCGGCCACAGCCTTTCCATCAGCAGGTAGGAAAAGGAAGCGCTCCAGGCAATCAGCAACAGGCCCACGAGCGACTGGAGGGCTGCGACATCGCGAAGCAACCCCGTCGGCACCACATCGCCATAGCCGACCGTGGTGAAGGTGATGGTGGAGAAGTAGAAGTGGTCGCCGATGTCGCCGGGCGCCACGCCCTGCAGCGCGCCCGCCCCGAAATGGCGGTCGAGCACGAGATAGGCAAGGGCGAAGACGCCGATCTCCAGCAGATGCGCCAGGAAGCAGCCCGCCAGCGCGGCCAGCATGCGCCAGCGCGGCCGGCCGGGCAGCCCGGCCAGCCAGTCGGAGACCAGCCGCAGCGCCTCGTAGTGGAACAGCAGCACCACGAGCGACAGGCCAAGACCCAATATCACGCCCATGATGCCTCCGCCGGTGCTAGCCTGCCATTGTCGCCAGACTAGTGGAGAATTCGGAGGCGAGCACATGATCAGGATCATTTTGGCAGCCGCCCTGTCGGCCGCGCTGGTCGGCGGCGGGCCGGCCCTCGCCCAGGCGCCGGCGCCAGAGGGCGCGA
>CAZEQG010000297.1:0-4633 GCA_964514295.1 uncultured Alphaproteobacteria bacterium | reverse complement strand
CGCCGTGCAGTCGGTGCTGTCCGCCGCCACCACGACCGCCGGCGCGGCGGCTGTCGGCGACATCGTGCGCTCCGCCCTGGCCGGAGCCACCGCCGGCACCAGCACGATGACGGATGCCGCCGCCCGCGGTGTCGTGGTGGCTGGGGCCATCAACACCGTGGCCCAGCAGTTCGGCGTGACCCAGGCCCAGGGGGCCGGCCTGCAGCTCGTGGTGGAAGCCGCGCGCGGCGCGCAGCAGGCCGGGGTGCAGGTGAACGTGGTGGCCGAGGGCCAGAACATCGCCGCCGACAGCGCCCGTCAGGGCGGCACCACCAGCGGCCCGCAGGCGGAGGTGACCCTGCGCCTGCCAACCACACTCAGCGCCGCCGTCACCCAGGTGCAGGCGGCGATCAGCAGCACCCCGGTGGCGATCCCGCCCGCCCCCTCGCCGGTCGAGACGCAGACCACCGCAGCCGCAACCACTCAGCCGACCACGACCACCACGACCACCACGACGACCACGACCACGCAGCCGACGACGACCCAGCAGACCACCACCCAGCAGACCACGAACACCTTCACCTCATCGAGTTCGTCAACCATCGGCAGTTCGACGACGCCGGACTTCACGCAATCGGTCGACGATCGCGCATCGCGAAGCTGACGATGGGCCGCAAGCTGCCGACCGCCCGCCGCGGGTGCCGCCAGGGCAAGCCGGCATGAACGCCGTCGACCCCAAGCTGCCGAACGTGTTCGCGCGCGCCGACGCCCCCGTCGAAGGCGGGCTGGCCGGGCGCCGGGCCCAGGCATTCTCCTCCTCCCTGACCCTCGGCCTGCGCCTGATCTGGCGGCGCAAGTTTGCCCTGCTCGGCGTGGTCGGGATGACGCTGGCGCTGGCGCTGCTCTATCTGCGCCAGGTCACGCCGCTCTATACCGCGACCTCGACCGTGATCATTGAGACCAGGCGCACCAATGTGGGGCCGATCGCCGAGGTTCTGGGCGGGCTCAGCTCCAACCAGTTCGTGGTGCAGGGCGAGGTCGAGGTTCTGAAGTCGCGCGGGCTGGCGGAAAAGGTGGTGACCAGCCTGAAGCTGACGGAGGTGCCGTTCTTCAACCCCGATCTCGAACCGCCGCGGCGGCCGGGGCTGCTGAGCTACCTGAACCCTATCGGCTACATCCCGGAGGACTGGCGGCGCTTCCTGTCCGACGCGCTGCGCGGCACCGCCCGCGATCCGGAGGCCGCAGAGGCCGGGCCGGTGGTGACCGAAGACCCGGTGCGGGTCCGCGCGATCCGCATCTTCGGGGCTAACCTGCTGATCCTGAACAATCGCTCCTCCCCGGTCGTGGACATCAGCTTCACCGCGCCGACCCCGGCACTGGCCGCCGCCGTCGCCAATGCGGTGGCCGAGCAGTATCTGGTGATGCAGCTCGAGGCGAAGTTCCAGGCCGTCGAGCGCGCCACGCGCTGGCTGAACGAGCGCAGCGCCGAGTTGAAGCGCGAGGTCGAGCTTGCCGAGCTGGCCGTCGAGACCTATCGCCGCCAGCACAACCTGATCAGCGCCGAGCGCGGCCCGGTTGCCCAGCAGCAGCTTTCCGAGCTGAACTCCCTGCTGCTCGCCGCCACGGCCCGGCGGTCGGAGGCGAGCGTGCGCTACGAGCGCGCCCGCGAGCAGGTGGCGACGGCGCGCGACGGGGCGGCGCTGGTCGAGGTGCTGAACTCGCCGGTGATCCACGCGCTGCGCGCCAATGAGGCCGAGCTGCTGCGCCAGCTCTCCGACCTCAGCACCCGCTATGGCCCCCGCCACCCGCAGATCATCAAGCTGGAAGCGGGGCTGAAGGAGATCAAGGACAAGATCTCGACGGAAGCCAGCCGGGTGATCGCAGCACTGGCCAATGAGGTGGCGATCGCGCGCGCACGCGAGCAGGCGATCGAGCGGAACTTCAACGAGCTGAAGCGCCAGGTCAGCACCCAGAACCAGGCCCAGGTCGAGTTGCGTGCCCTGGAGCGGGAGGCCGAGGCGTCACGCGCGCTCTACGAGGCGTTCCTGTCGCGCTTCAAGGAGACCGACACCCAGCGCGACATGCAGACCGCCGATGCCCGCATCCTGTCGCACGCCGTGCTGCCGCGCGCGCCAAGCTCGCCCCGCAGCCTGATGATTCTGGCGATCGCCGGCCTGACCAGCGCGCTGATCGGCCTCGCGCTCGCCTTCGCGCTGGAAGAGCTGGACCCCGGCTTCCGCAGCGCCACGCAGATCGAGGAGGTGCTGGGCATCCCGGTGCTCGGCCTGACGCCGGAGGTCTCGCGTTCCGGCGGCTCCGCCCGCCTCATCGAAGCGCAGATCGTTGACCGGCCGACCTCCACCTTCGCCGAATCGGTGCGCAGCATCCGGGCCGGGCTGGACCTTGCGGCCCCGCCGGCCGGGCTGCGGCTGCTGATGGTCACCTCCTCGCAGCCGAGCGAGGGCAAGTCCGTCATGGCCTATGCGATCGCCGCCCAGACCGCCCAGGCCCAGGGCAAGCGGGTGCTAGTGATTGATGCCGACCTGCGCAAGCCTTCCGTCCATGCCACGGCCAGCCTGCCGATCGCGCCCGGGGTTAGCGACCTGCTGGCCGGGGAAGCGACGGCCGAGCAGGCGGTGCGCCCCGATCCACGCTGCCCCGGGCTGTTCGTGCTGACCGCCGGGCGGCCGCTCGACCGCGCCGTGAACCCCTTCGACAGCCGGCAGTTCCACGCCCTGGTCGAACAGTTCGCGACCGCCTATGACCTGATCGTGATCGACACGCCGCCGCTGCTGGCGGTGTCGGACGCGCGCGTGCTGATCGGGCTGGTCGACCGGGTGGTGTTCGTGGTGCGCTGGGAGCGCACGCGGCGGGAGACCGTGAGCCACGCGGTCGAGACGATCGAGCGGCTGCGCCCCGGCATCACCTCCGCGGTGCTGAGCCGGGTGAACATGCGCCGGCACGCCGCCTACAGCTATGGCGATTCCGGGCAGTACTACAAGGCATACAGCCAGTACTATGCACGCTAGCCCCGTCGGCGGCTTTGCCGCCGCCATGCCGGTGCTGTTCCTTGCCGCCGCCGCCCTGGGCTTCACGGTGACCGAGGCGGGACTGCTGCCGGATCGCGACCTGACGCTCGGCTGGGGTCTGGCGATCGCCGGCATGGCCCTGTGGTACACGCTGACCGGCGACCGCCCCTTCGACCTGTTCTCGCCGGGAACGGTCATCAACCTGGGCTTCCTCGTGCTCTACGGGGTGGCCCTGGTCACCGTCACCTTCGAGCCGTCGGGGCCCTTCACCGAGCAGCTCCACCTCCACATGCCACGCTATCCGACGGTGGGGCTGATCAGCTTCCTGGGCTGCCTCGGCTTCAACCTGGGCTACCGGCTGCCCGACCTGCTGCCGGGCCGGCGGCGGCACTTCGCGCTGGCCGACTTCTCCGGCGCGCAGGTGTTCTGGCTGTGGCTGCTGATGATCGTGGTCGGCATCATGGTGATCATCGCCAGTGCCCTCAGCGGCATCATCTACCAGACCAACATGCTGCTCGACAGCCCACTGTTCCGTACCGTCGTAGGCTCCCTCTTGCCGCTGCTCTACATCGCCGTCGGCATCGCCCTCTTCCAGTGCCTGCGCCAGCGCGGGGCCGACATCATCTGGCTGGGGCTCACCGTCATCAGCATGCTCATCCTGCTGCTCTATACCCTGCCCTCCGGGTCCAAGCTGAACTGGATCGTGATCTTCATCATCGCCGCCATGGCGTTCAACTACTGCGTCCGCCTGTTCACCCGGCGCGAGGCGCTGCTGGGGGTGGCGGGGCTGCTGCTGATCCTTTCGATCATCGCGCCGCTGAACCTGCACTACCGCGACCAGCTTCTGCGCAACGACGCCAGCGGCAGGGCGGAGTTCGGCCAAAGCTTCACGCTGCTGGCCGACACCTTCGCACGCGCGCCGGTGCTGAGCATGCTGGGCGGCGACGGTTCGCTGGCGGGTGACCTCCAGCAGGACTATCTGCGGGCCAGGCTGTCGGCCGTCGGCATCGTCGCCGCCCTGCTGCAGCATCAGGAAGGCGGCGGCGAACTTCGCTACGGCGCCACCTATGCCTACACCGTGCTCGCGTTCATTCCCCGCTTCCTGTGGATCGAGAAGCCGGAGATCAACATCGGCCGCGAGATATCCCAGGTCGTCCTCGGCGCGCCGGAGGATGACGTCACCTCGGTCGGCGTCACCCTGGTCGGCGAGGTGGTCTATAATTTCGGGCCCGGCTTCACCTTTTTCGTGCTGGCCGCGATCGGCGTGGTGATGAAGCTGTTCTACCTGTTCTTCCGGGCGGTCTACCGCACGGCGCCGCTGTTCGCCTTCTGCCTGCAATTCGCCTTCTGGTATGCGCTCTATTTCGGTTCCCTGGAAAGCAATCTCGCCTCCGGCCTGTCCGGGGCGGTGAAGTTCGGCGGCCTGCTGCTGCTGCTGCACTATCTGCTGGCGGCCCGGCCGCGGCCCGTCGGCGCCGGCTAGGCCTGCCCGTGGCCGAGGCGGCGATCGCGCTGGTGAACCGCTTCCTGCCGCCGCGACCCGGCATCACCGGGCGGCTGCTGGCCAGGCTTGCGGGGCTGCTGGCGGACCGTGAGCCGGGCTTCCGCTTCCACGGCTATGCCAC
>CAZEQG010000296.1:0-4649 GCA_964514295.1 uncultured Alphaproteobacteria bacterium | reverse complement strand
TGGTGCCGGGCGACATCGTGCTGCTGGAGGCCGGCGACCGGGTGCCGGCCGACCTCAGGCTGTTGACCGCGCGGAGCCTGCGTATCGACGAGGCGGTCCTGACCGGGGAATCCGCCCCCGCCGACAAGGCGGTGGCCCCGGTGGCGGCCGCGGCGGCGATCGGCGACCGCAGTTCGATGGCCTATTCCGGCACCTTCGTTGCCGCCGGCCAGGGCAGCGGCGTGGCGGTCACCACCGGGGCCGCAACCGAGCTTGGCCGCATCAGCGCGCTGATCGGCGCGGTCGAGCGGCTGGCAACGCCCCTGGTCCGCCAGATGGACCGCTTCGCCCGCCAGGTAACCCTTGCCGTGCTCGGCGTCTCGGCCCTGGTGCTGGGCTATGCGATGCTGGTGGCCCGGTTCGGCTTCGACGACGCCTTCATGGCCGTGGTCGGCCTTGCCGTTGCCGCCATCCCGGAGGGGCTGCCGGCGATCATGACCATCACGCTGGCCGTCGGGGTGCAGCGCATGGCCAGGCGCAACGCCATCATCCGCCGCCTGCCTGCGGTGGAGACGCTGGGCGCGGTGTCGGTGATCTGCTCCGACAAGACCGGCACCCTCACCCGCAACGAGATGATGGTCAGCGCCGTGGTGACCGTCGACCGGCGGCTGGCGGTCGAGGGTATCGGCTATGCCCCGAAGGGCGGGTTCCGGGGCCTGGACGGCGCGGCGGTCGACCCGGCCGCCGATCCGGTGCTTGAGGAGCTGGCGCTCGCCGGCCTGCTGTGCAATGACGCGGACCTCAGCCATAGCGCCGGCACCTGGCGGGTCGACGGCGATCCGATGGAAGGCGCGCTGGTCGTGCTGGCAGTGAAGGCGGGCCATGAAACTGCCGCCGCCCGCGCGAGCTTTCCCCGCCGCGACGCGATCCCCTTCGATTCGCGGCACCGCTACATGGCCACGCTGCACGCCCGCGAGGGGCGGCCGCCGGTCGTCTATGTGAAAGGAGCGCCCGAGCGCATCCTGGAGATGTGCGCGAGCGAGGCGACACTGGCCGGGGAGCGGCCGGTCAGCCGCGACGCCTGGCTGCGCGAGATCGAGTCCCTGGCGGCAGCCGGCCAGCGCGTGCTGGCCTTCGCCCGGCGCGACCTGCCCGGCGCCACCGCGATCGCGCCGTCCGACATCGAAGGTGGGCTGACGCTGCTGGGGCTGGTGGGCATGATCGATCCGCCCCGGCCCGAGGCGGTCGCCGCCATCGCCGAATGCAAGGCCGCCGGCATCACGGTGAAGATGATCACCGGCGACCATGCGGCCACTGCCCGCGCCATCGCCGCGCAGCTCGGCCTGGCCGAAGCCCCCAAGGCGGTGACCGGCCAGGAGCTGGACGCTTCCCCTGGCGAGCGCTTCCACGCCCTTGCCCGGGAGGCGACGGTGTTCGCCCGCACCAGCCCCGAGCACAAGCTGCGCCTGGTGGAATCGCTGCAGGCCGACGGCTCGGTGATCGCCATGACCGGCGACGGCGTGAACGATGCGCCGGCGCTCAAGCGCGCCGATGTCGGGGTGGCCATGGGGGGCAAGGGCACCGAGGCCGCCAAGGAGGCGAGCGAGATGGTGCTGGCCGACGACAATTTCGCCTCCATCGTGGCGGCGGTGCGCGAGGGCCGCACGGTCTACGACAATCTGACCAAGGTGATCGCCTGGACCCTGCCGACCAATGGCGGGGAGGCCTTCACCATCATCCTCGCCATCGCCTTCGGCCTGACCCTGCCGGTGACGCCGATCCAGATACTGTGGGTCAACATGGTCACCGCGGTGGCGCTTGGCCTGACCCTCGCCTTCGAGCCGACAGAGCCCGGCACCATGCGCAGGCCGGCCCGGCCCGCCGGTGCGCCGCTGCTGACCGGGCGGCTGGCCTGGCGCATCCTGTTCGTCTCCATGCTCATGGTGGCCGGCACCTTCGGCATCTACGCCATGGCGACAGCGCGCGGCCTGCCGCTGGAGACCGCCCGCACCATGGCGGTGAACACGCTGGTGGTGATGGAGATCTTCTATCTGTTTAGCGTCCGCTACGTGCATGGCACGGCGCTGACCTGGCAGGGGGTGCTGGGCACCCCGGCAGTGCTGATCGGCGTTTCCTTCGTGATCGTGGCGCAGTTCGCCTTCACCTATCTGCCGCTGCTTCAGGGCGTGTTCGGGACCCGCCCGGTCGCCTTCCTCGATGGTGCGGCCATCATCGGCGTCGGCGTGGTCATGCTGCTGGTGGTGGAGGTGGAAAAGCGCCTGACGGCGCCGGCCCGGCGCGGCGGCCGGCGCGCCGGGTGAGCGCGATGCTGGCAGAATGGATCGCCGGCTCGGTGTTCAACGAGATCGCCATCCTTCTGGTGCTGGCGGCGGTGATCGGCTTCATCGGCCTGGAGCTGCGGCAGCCGCTGATCGTCAGCCTGATCGCCGTCGGCATCCTGGCCGGGCCCTCGGGGCTGGACATCGCCCATTCCAGCGAATCCATCGAGTTCCTGGCCGAGCTGGGGATCGCGGTGCTGCTGTTCCTGGTCGGCATCAAGCTCGATGTCGGGCTGATCCGCACACTGGGGCCGGTGGCGCTGGCAACCGGCCTCGGCCAGGTCGCCTTCACCTCGATATTCGGCTTCCTGATCTGCCTCGGCCTCGGCATGGACGCTGTCACCAGCCTCTATGTCGCGGTCGCCCTCACCTTCTCCAGCACCATCATCATCGTCAAGCTGCTGTCGGACAAGCGCGAGATCGATTCGCTGCATGGCCGCATCGCGCTGGGATTCCTGATCGTGCAGGACCTGGTGGTGGTGGTGGCGATGATCGTGCTGTCGGCGATCGGCATCGGTACGCGCGCGGGTGCCGGGCTGCGCGACATCCTGGCGGTGTTCGCGGCCGGCGGGCTGATGCTGGCCCTGGTGCTGGCCTTCGTGCGCTATGCGGCAACGCCGCTGACCGAACGGCTGGCGCGGGCGCCCGAGCTGCTGATCGGCTTCGCGATCGCGCTCGCAGCCTCCTTCGCGGCCCTGGCGGACGGGCTGGGGCTCGGCAAGGAGATCGGCGGGCTGCTGGCCGGGGTGGCGCTCGCCTCCACCCCCTTCCGCGACGCCATCGCGGCGCGCCTGGCCCCCTTGCGCGACTTCCTGCTGCTGTTCTTCTTCATCGCGCTCGGCGCCCGGCTGGAGTTCGACGGGCTCGGCCAGAGCGGCATCGCCGCCTTCGTGCTCTCGGTCTTTGTGCTGGTGGGCAACCCGCTGATCGTCATCGCCATCATGGTGGCGCTGGGCTACCGTCGTCGCACCGGTTTCCTGGCCGGGCTCACGGTCGCCCAGATCAGCGAGTTCTCGCTGATCTTCATGGCCATGGGCGTGACCCTCGGCCATGTCACCACCGAAGCGCTGGGGCTCGTCACCCTGGTCGGGCTGATCACCATCGCCGCCTCGACCTACATGATCACCTACTCCCACCAACTCTATGCGCTCTGCGAGCCGTGGCTCGGCGGCTTCGAGCGCAGCGGCAGGGAGGATGCCGAGGGCGGCATCGCCGCCGCCCCCCAGCCCTACGATGCCGTCATCTTCGGCCTCGGGCGCTATGGCGGCGCGCTTGGACGGCGGCTGGCGCGCAAGGGCTACCGCGTGCTCGGCGTCGATTTCAGCCCGCTGGCGGTGCGGCGCTGGCGGGCGGACGGGCTGGATGCCATCTATGGCGACGTCTCGGACCCCGAGTTCATCGCCACCCTGCCGCTGGCCGGCGCCCGCTGGGCGGTGTCGACGATCCGCGAACATGGCGGCGGGGTGCATGACCTCGATGGCCGGCCGGTGCTGATCCAGGCCCTGCGCGACAGCGGCTTCCAGGGGGCGGTCGCGGTGACCTCCACCCCTGAGCTGGGCGGGGAGGCGCTGACCGCGCTCGGCGCCGACCTGGTGCTCGACCCCTTCCAGGATGGCGCCGACCGCGCGGTCGAGCTGATGGAGTCCGACGAGCAGCCAATCCGCCTGGAGGTGATCGAACCGGAGGAGCAGAAGGAGATCGCGTCGTGACAGCGGCCGGGCGGCAGCGGTGAGAACACCGCCCCGCTCGGTCCATCTGGAAACCGTCGTCCCAGCACATTCGCGACGGCGGCCAAGCCATCGAGCCCGCCGGCATGCGGCACATCCGCAACGCGCCCTATACGCCACGCACCAATGGAGAGACCGAGCGCGTCATCCGGTCCAGCCTGCGCGAATTGGCCCAGGCCCGGCCGTTCCGCCCCTATCGAGCATCGCACCGCTCCATAGGCCTGGATTGCCACCGACTGTCACCGCCGGCCTCACTCCGCTCGCGGCGGAATGCCGCCCGTCGAACGCATCGCCTGGGACAAATTCCTCAGCCATGACAGCTAGGCTGCCTCAAGGCCAAGTACCGGGCCGCCGGCGGCCGCGGCGTCGGCCGGATCATGGGTCACCAGCAGGGCCGGCAGCGACCTTGCCCGGACATGGTCGAAGACGAAGCGCCGGATGTCGGCCTTCAGTGCCTGGTCCAGCCGGGCGAAAGGCTCGTCGAGCAGCAGCGCGCGCGGGGCCGCCAGCAGCGTGCGCAGCAGCGCCACCCTGGCCCGCTGGCCGCCCGACAGCGTTGCCGGATCGCGCGGGCCGAAGCCGGCCAGCCCTGCCTCCGCCAGCG
>CAZEQG010000295.1:2694-4667 GCA_964514295.1 uncultured Alphaproteobacteria bacterium | reverse complement strand
GCCAATGCCGCCTTCCAGGCGCTGGCGGGTGGCGACATCACCGGCCGCCTGCTGGCCGACCTGATCCACCCCGACGACCGGCCGGCGGTGGCCGGCCGGCTCGCCGCCATGGCCGCCGGCGATGCCTCCGATCTCGCCCCCGAGGCGCGCCTGGCCGACAATCCCGAGCGGGTGGTCGCGATCTATCTCGGCCGCCAGTCCGACGGCTGGTTCAGCATCCAGCTTGTCGACGTGACCCAGCGCCGGCGGCTTGAGGCGCAGTTCAGCCAGGGCCAGAAGATGCAGGCGGTAGGCCAGCTCGCCGGCGGCGTGGCGCATGACTTCAACAATCTGCTGACCGCCATGATCGGCTTCTGCGACCTGCTGCTGCAGCGCCACCGGGCCGGCGACGAAAGCTTTGCCGATGTCATGCAGATCAAGCAGAACGCCAGCCGGGCGGCCAATCTGGTGCGCCAGCTCCTGGCCTTCTCCCGCCGCCAGCAGCTCGCGCCACGGGTGATCGACGTGACCGAGGTGCTGCAGGAGCTCTCCCATCTGCTGCGCCGGGTGATCGGCGAGAACATCCACCTTGAACTGGAGCATGGCCGCGACCTGAAGCCGGTGCGCGTCGACCCGGGCCAGCTCGACCAGGTGATCATCAACCTCGCCGTCAACGCCCGCGACGCCATGCCCGAGGGCGGCCGGCTGTCGCTGCACACCGCCAATGTCGTGCGCCAGACCGCCGAGCGCCGCGGCGACGAGATCGTGCCGGCCGGCCAGTATGTGCGCATCGAGCTTGCCGATACCGGCAGCGGCATCCCCCCCGATGTGCTGCCGCGCATCTTCGAGCCCTTCTTCACCACCAAGCCGGTGGGCAAGGGCACCGGGCTGGGGCTCTCCACCGTGTTCGGCATCGTCAAGCAGACCGGCGGCTTCATCGCCGTCGACAGCACGCCGGGGCGGGGCACCCGCTTCACCATCGACCTGCCGATCCACCAGGGCGATGGCGAGCGGCTGGTGGAGGCGGCGGCGGGCGAGGCAAGGGCCCGCGACCTGACCGGCGCCGGCACCGTGCTGCTGGTGGAGGATGAGGATGCCGTCCGCCTGTTCGCCGCCCGCGCGCTGCGCAACAAGGGCTACCGCGTGATCGAGGCGCGCAACGGCGAGGCCGCGATCGACATTCTGGCCGATGACGGCGAGCCGTTGGACCTGATGATCACCGATGTGGTGATGCCGGGGATCGATGGTCCGAGCCTCATCCGCCAGGCGCGCGAGCGCCGGCCGCAGCTCGCCGTCATCTGCATATCCGGCTACAGCGAGGATTCCCTGGCCGACCGGCTGGCCGGCCAGGAGGGGGTGCGCTTCCTGCCCAAGCCCTTCTCCCTGCGCCAGCTTGCCGGGGTGGTAAAGGACGCCATCGAGGGTGGTGGAACAGACAGGAACATTTAAAAAACACTTGTGAACAGGAACGAAGCTGGTACATTCCTGGCGTTGCACGGGCGCGCCGCGCCATGGAATAACGGAGGCCAGGATGTCGTCACCACAGCTCCGCGTGGTCGAGAAGGACGGGATGGACAAGAACAAGGCCCTGGACGCCGCCCTGGCGCAGATCGAGCGTGCCTTTGGCAAGGGCTCGGTGATGAAGCTCGGCCAGCGCGAGAAGGTGATGGAGATCGAGGCGGTGTCGACCGGCTCGCTCGGCCTCGACATCGCGCTCGGCATCGGCGGCCTGCCCTGCGGCAGGATCGTCGAGATCTATGGGCCGGAAAGCTCGGGCAAGACGACGCTCGCCCTCCATGTCATCGCCGAGGCGCAGAAGGGCGGCGGCACCTGCGCCTTCGTGGACGCCGAGCATGCGCTCGACCCGTCCTATGCCCGCAAGCTCGGCGTCGATGTCGAAGAGCTGCTGATCTCCCAGCCCGATGCCGGTGAGCAGGCGCTGGAGATCGCCGACACGCTGGTGCGCTCGGGCGCCATTGACGTGCTGGTGATCG
>CAZEQG010000295.1:0-2675 GCA_964514295.1 uncultured Alphaproteobacteria bacterium | reverse complement strand
CGCCCTGGTGCCGCGGGCCGAGCTCGAGGGCGAGATGGGCGACAGCCATGTCGGCCTGCAGGCCCGCCTGATGAGCCAAGCCCTGCGCAAGCTCACCGGCTCGATCTCGCGCTCGCGCTGCATCGTCATCTTCATCAACCAGATCCGCCAAAAGATCGGCGTGATGTTCGGCAACCCGGAGACCACCACCGGCGGCAACGCGCTGAAGTTCTATGCCTCCGTGCGCATCGACATCCGCCGCATCGGCGCCATCAAGGACCGCGACCAGGTGGTGGGCAACCAGACCCGGGTGAAGGTGGTGAAGAACAAGATGGCGCCGCCCTTCAAGGTGGTGGAGTTCGACGTGATGTACGGCGAGGGCATCTCCAAGACCGGCGAACTGATCGACCTTGGCCTCAAGGCCAATGTGGTGGAGAAGTCGGGCGCCTGGTTCTCCTATGCCGGCCAGCGCATCGGCCAGGGGCGCGAGAACGCCAAGGCATTCCTGCGCGACAATCCCGATATCGCCCGCCAGATCGAGGCAACCGTGCGGCAGAATGCCGGCATCGTGGCCGAAGGCATGATGGGTCAGCCCGAAGCCGGCCCCGACAGCGAGTAGCGGCGGCCGCAAGGCAGGGGTTGCCCCGGCGGCGATGGCGGGCCACCCTTCGCGCACGCAAATGCGCGGCTGGGGAGGGGATCGTGACGGTCATCGGCTATCTGACGACGGTGGAATTCGAGGCCGGGGTGCTGGCGCGCCTGCCGGCGGTGCTGGCGGAGCTTGGCATCGCCAGGCCGCTGCTGGTCAGCGATCCGGGGCTGGCGGCCTCCGGCCTGGCCGGGCGCGTGCTGGGCCTTTGCCCGGCCCAGGCGCGGCGCTTCACCGACACCCCGCAGAACCCGACCGAAGCGGCGGTGCTGGCGGCGCTGGAAGTCTATCGCGCCGGCGGCTGCGACGGGCTGGTCGCGGTCGGCGGTGGATCGGCCATCGATCTGGCCAAGGGTGTAGCCATCCTGGCCGGCCATCCGGGCCCGCTGGCGCAATACGCCATGATCGAGGGCGGGGTGGCGCGGATCACGGCGGCGGTGGCGCCGCTGGTCGCCATCCCCACCACGGCCGGCACCGGCAGCGAGGTCGGGCGCGGCGCCCTGATCACGCTGTCCGACGGCCGCAAGCTCGGCTTCATCAGCCCGCACCTGATCCCGCGCCGTGCCCTCTGCGATCCCGACCTCACGCTCAGCCTGCCGCGCCACCTCACGGCCGCCACCGGGATGGACGCGCTCGCGCACTGCATCGAGACCTTCCTGTCGCCGAAGGTCAATCCGCCGGCCGAAGCGATCGCGCTGGACGGGGCCGGCCGCGTCGCCCGCAACCTGGAGCGGGCGGTTGCCGATGGCGGCGACCGCACGGCGCGCTGGGAAATGATGATGGCCGCCCTTGAGGGCGGGCTCACCTTCCAGAAGGGGCTGGGGGCGGTGCATGCGCTCTCCCACGCGCTGGGCGCGCTCAAGGACCCGGTGCTCCATCACGGCACGCTGAACGCCGTGCTGCTGCCGCCCGTGCTGCGCTTCAACGCCGGCCATGTCGGCGACAAGTATGCCCGGCTCGCCACTGCCATGGGGCTGCCGCCCGACAC
Organism: uncultured Alphaproteobacteria bacterium; assembly: GCA_964514295.1. Taxonomy (GTDB): domain Bacteria; phylum Pseudomonadota; class Alphaproteobacteria; order CAZEQG01; family CAZEQG01; genus CAZEQG01. The sequence goes on along the minus strand of CAZEQG010000295.1, from coordinate 1,059 downwards.
CGATCTCGCCGCCTGGATCGCCGGGCTGAACGCCCGCCTTGGCATCCCGCCGAGCCTGGCGGCCATGGGGGTGACGGCGGCGATGCTGCCCGGGGTGATTGCCGGCGCGCTGGCCGATCACTCGAACGCCACCAACCCGCGGGCGGCCAGCGCCGAGGACTATGCCGCGATCCTGGCCAGCGTGATGTAGCCGCCGGCGCCGGGGCCGGGCCGACCGGCGGCAGGGCTGCGCTCCGGGGGTGGCGCGTCAGGACCCGGTCGGCGCGTCAGGACCCGGCGGCGGGATCGCTGGCGACGCTGCGGCCGGCCTCGTCGACGATGTGGAAGCGGGCATGGGCGTCGTCGATGGTACGCCGGGCCAGCCGCTCCCAGGTCGCATGCGCCTCCTTCCAGCTTTGGAAGGGGCCGTGGCGCTGTTCGGTTTCGCCTGGCGCGAGGCGGGAGAAGCTGGTGTCGGCATAGACGCCGCCGATGACGAAGAAGGCCATGTCTGTCGATCCCGGTTTGTCCATGCGCAACATGGCGAGGCTTGCGCGCCGGGAAAAGGGGCTTGGCAACTGCGCCGCCGCCCGACAGGCTGCGGCCGATGAACGCGCCGAGCCCGCCGCCCCCATCCTGCCCCGAGACGCTGGCCGAAGCCGATGTGGTGATCGCCGGCTGCGGCTTTGCCGGCGCGATGGCCGCGATTGCCGCGCATGATGCCGGGGCGGTGCCGATCATCCTCGAGAAGATGCCGACGATCGGCGGCATCTCCGTGTGTTCGGCCGGAGGCGTGCGCTACAGCCCGGACGCGGAAGCCGCCTTCGCCTATCTCAGCGCCACCAATGCCGGCACCACGCCGGCGCCGGTGCTGCGCGCGCTGGCCGCCGCCATGCCCGGCCTGCCAGCCCTGGTGCGCGAGCTTGCGGCGGTCAACGGCGCCGTGGTCACGGCCCGTCTGCTGTCCCACGCCGGATCGGCCGCAACCGCTGGGGCCTCCAGCGGGGGCTATCTGCCCCTTGGCGTACTGTTGCCCGCGGCCGGTCTGTCGTTCGGCCTGACCCGGCGTTGCCGCTATGC
>CAZEQG010000294.1:0-4672 GCA_964514295.1 uncultured Alphaproteobacteria bacterium | reverse complement strand
TCGTAGATCACGGGCCGCTGGCCGGCCAGCACCTGCGTCGCGAAGATGCGCCGCGAGTTCGAGGCGCGACGCGCCCTGGTCTGCCGCCGCCTGGCCGCGCCGCCGGCCACGCTCGCCCGCGCCCTGCTGCCGATGGCGCAGGTCCATGTGGCCCAGCTCGGCAGCGATCCGGTCGGTGGCGTGATGATGCTGCGCCATGGCCGGGCGGCCACCTATTTCATCGGCTGGAACGGGCCGCAGGGCCGCCGCGTCCATGCCCACAACCTTCTGCTGTGGCAGGCGCTGCTGGCGCTGAAGGCACAAGGGGTGGAATGCCTCGACCTCGGCGGCATCGATGGCATCGACATGCCGGGGGTGGCGCGCTTCAAGCTCGGCCTTGGCGGCCGCCTGTTCACGCTCGCCGGCACCTATCTCTAGCCCGGCCCCTGTCAGCAGGCCGGGCCTTGGGGATCAGTCGCGGGCGCGCTCCAGATAGGTGCCGTCGGCGGTGTTGACCACCACCTTGGTGCCGGCCGAGATGTGCGGCGGCACCATGATCCGCACGCCATTGGCCAGCTTCGCCGGCTTGTAGGAGGAGGAGGCGGTCTGCCCCTTCACCGTCGGCTCCGTCTCCACGATCTCCAGCGTCACGCGCTGCGGCAGCTCGACCGAGACCGGCACGCCCTCATGCAGGCGCATGGTCACCACCATGTTCTCCTGGAGATAGACCGCCTGGTCGCCGATCACCTCGGAGGCGACCTGGATCTGGTCGAAATTCTCCTGGTTCATGAAGGTGTGGCTGTCGCCGTCGCTGTAGAGGTACTGGAACTCCGCCTCCTCGATATAGGCGCGCTCGACCGATTCGGTGGTCCGGAAGCGTTCCGTCACCTTCACCCCGTCGCTCAGGCGGCGCATGTCCACCTGCGTCACCGGCGTGCCTTTGCCGGGCTGGATGTTCTGCGCCGTCAGGATGGCGTAGAGCTTGCCCTCGTATTCGATGACGTGGCCTTGGCGCAGGGTATTGGCGTTGACCTTCAAGGGCGCTATCCCCAGGGGTTTCGGGCAGGGTCGCTGGGGCGGAACCTATCGCTTCGCGCCGGTGCGCGCAACATTGGGGGGCAGGGCTGGGTGATGGAATCGAGCGAAAGCTGGTGGCGGCCGGAAAGCCATGCGGCGCGGCGGCCGCGCCTGCTGCAGCGCCAGGCGGTGCTGGCGGCGATCCGCCGCTTCTTTGCCGAGCGCGATTTCGTCGAGGCGGAGACGCCCTGCCTGCAGTTTTCCCCCGGCCTGGAGCCGCACCTGATGGCGTTCTCCACCGTGCTGGTGCAGCCCCAGGGCAGCCGCTCCCGGCTCTACCTCCACACCTCCCCGGAATTCACCCTGAAGAAGCTTCTGGTGGCGGGCGAGCCCAGGCTGTTCCACCTGGCACGCGTGTTCCGCAATGGCGAGCGCTCGGCCACCCATCATCCCGAGTTCACCATGCTGGAATGGTATCGCGCCGGGGCCGCCTACACCGACATCATGGAGGATTGCGAGGCGCTGTTCCGCGCGGCGGCTGAGGCGGCGGGCGTGCGCAGCCTGAGCTTCGGGGGGCGCAGCGCCGATCCCTTCGCGCCCTGGCAGCGGATCAGCGTGGCCGAGGCCTTCGCCCGCTTCGCCGGCATCGAGCTTGCGGGGCTGCTCGGGCCGGAGCCGGCGCCGCTGGCCGCTGCGGCGCGGGCGGCCGGCATCCGGGTGGCGGCCGATGACCGCTGGTCCGACATCTTCACCCGGGTGATGCTGGAGAAGGTGGAGCCGCGGATCGGCCTGGGGGCGCCGACGATCCTCTATGACTATCCGGCCTCCGAGGCGGCACTGTCCCGCCCGAAGCCCGAGGATCCGCGATTTGCCGAGCGCTTCGAGATCTATGCCTGCGGCGTGGAGCTGGCCAACGCCTTCGGCGAGCTGACCGACCCGGTCGAGCAGCGACGCCGCTTCGAGGCCGACATGGCGCTGAAGGAGCGGCTCTATGGCGTGCGCTACCCGATCGACGAGGATTTCCTGGCGGCGCTGGCGCATGGCATGCCACAGGCGGCGGGCATCGCGCTCGGCGTCGACCGGCTGGTGATGCTGCTGACCGGGGCGGCGCGGATCGAGGAGGTGCTGTGGGCGCCGGTCGCCCTGCAGGGCAGCTGACGGCAACAGGGTCCCGCGGGCGGGCCGGGGGCCGGGCCGGATGAACTACCGCCATGCCTATCACGCCGGCAACCCGGCCGACTGCCTGAAGCACGCCGTGCTGGCGCTGCTGGTCCGCGCCTTCCGGGACAAGGACAAGCCCTTCTACGTGCTCGACACCCACGCCGGCATCGGGCTCTACGATCTGGCCGGCGAGGAGGCGGGGCGCACGGGCGAATGGGTGGATGGCATCGCCCGGCTGCTGAAGGCACCGGATCCGCCGGCCGCCCTTGCGCCCTATCTGGAACAGGTGCGGGCGCTGAACCCGGAGGGCGGGCTGCGCTGGTATCCGGGCTCGCCGCTGATCGCGCGCCGCCATCTCAGGGGCGGCGACCGGCTGGTGCTGTGCGAGCTTCACGCCGAGGACCGGGCGGCGCTGGCGGCGCGCTTTGCCGGCGACCGGCAGGTGAAGGTGCATCAGCTCGACGGCTACCTGGCGCTGAAATCCTTCCTGCCGCCGGTGGAGCGGCGGGGGCTGGTGCTGGTCGATCCGCCCTTCGAGCGGCGGGACGAGTTCGCCGCGCTCGCCCGCGGCGCCGGCGAGGCGTTCAGGCGCTTTGCCACCGGCTGCTATGCGCTGTGGTATCCGATCAAGGAGCCTGGCGAGGTGGCGCGCTTCCACGCCGGCCTGCCCAGGCTGCCGGCCGAGAAGTCGCTGGTCGCCGAGGTGATGTTCGGCCGCGCCCGCTCGCTGCCCGGCACCGGCCTTGCGATCCTAAACCCGCCCTACCGGCTCGGCGAGGCGCTGGCCACGCTGCTGCCCTTCATCGCCGCGCAGCTGGGCGATGCGGACGCATCCTGGCGGCTCGCCTCACTTGGCGAGGCTGCGTAGCAGGCCCTCCAGCCCCTTGAGCTGCTGCAGCGCCTGATTCACGTCGGCCCCCGCCGGCAGCTTCGCGGCCATCGCACCGCCGGCCAGCACCTCGCGGTCGCGCAGCAGTTCGCCGAGCGAGATGCCGCCGTCATCGTCATAGTCGAAGGAGCCCACCACCGCCGCGGCCAGCAGCGGCCCCAGCGGCACCATGGCGGCGACGGCGGCCGCCAGCACCTCGTGCTCGATTGCCTCGTCGCCCATCAGCGGGCCGAGATAGGCGGCGATGCGCAGCAGCCGCGCGATCTCCGCCCGGCTGAGCCGGCCGTCGCCGCTGACATCGGCCAGCGCGAACAGCCCCGGGGCGCAGCGCGGGGTGCCGCCCTGGCAATCGGCGGCGACGCCATCCAGCGCGCGGAAGAATGCCGCCGCCTCGCCATGCAGCAGGGCAAGGCCGGCCGGCAGGCTCGCCCCGCAATCCTCGAAGCTGGCACGGTTCCAGCGTGGCCCGGGCAGGGAGCCCTTGGGCGCGTTGTCCGGCGGATAGGCTTCCTCCAGCCTTCCATCGGCGGTGCGCCGGGCGAGGTACCAGGAATCGTCCTTCGGCTGCACGGCAACCCAGCCATCCGGCCCCACCGGCCCGGCATCCAGCGTGGTCAGCCAGCTCTTGTCCGCCTCGATCACCAGATAGGCGCCGCCGGTCGCCACCTGCGCCTGTTCGGGCGCGGCACAGCTCGGGCTCGCCATGATCCCGCGCAGCGCCTCCGGCAACTCGCCCGCCGTGGCGGGCGGCGTGGCGGCAGACAGCGTGGCGTTGAACACCAGGAACAGCACGCGGCGGATCATGTCGCAACCTCCGGTTCGGGCGCGGCCTGGCGCGTCAGCACCGCGACGAAGAAGCCATCCGTGCCGTGGCGGGCGGGGTCGAGCCGCAGATAGGGGCCATCGGCCGGGCATGCACCGTCGAGCCGCCCCGCCCAGGCATCGGCCACCGGCACCAGGGTGAATTCGGGATGGGCGGAAAGCAAGCGCTCGATCTGCCGCTCATCCTCGCTCGGCAGCAGCGAGCAGGTGGCGTAGACCAGCCGGCCGCCGGGCCTGACCAGCCGGCAGGCGCGCTCAAGGATCGCCGCCTGCAGGGCGGTCAGTTCCGCCAGGTCGGGGGTCGAGCGGCTCCAGCGCGCATCGGGGTTGCGCCGCCAGGTGCCGGTGCCGGTGCAGGGCGCGTCGACCAGCACGCGGTCGAAGCTGCCGCGGTGGCGTTTCACCCACTTGTCGCCGTCGCCATCGAGCACCCGCCGCTCGACATTGTGGATGCCGGCGCGGCGCAGCCGCTGGCCGGCCCGGTCCAGGCGGTAGCCATGGATGTCGCAGGCCACCATGCGGCCGCGGTTGGCCATGCCGGCGGCGATCGCCAGGGTCTTTCCGCCCACCCCGGCGCAGAAGTCGATCACCTGGTGGCCCGGCGCGGCGTCCAGCAGCAGGGCGGCGATCTGGCTGGCCTCGTCCTGCACCTCGACCAGCCCGTCGCGGTAGGCCGGCGTTGCCGCCACCGGTGGCCGGCCCTCAGCGCGCAGGCCGAGCGGGGAGAAGGGCGTCGGCCTGGTCGGGAAGGGCAGCATGGCGGCCGCCGCCTCGCGCGTCGCCTTCAGGGCGTTCACCCGCAGG
>CAZEQG010000293.1:0-4679 GCA_964514295.1 uncultured Alphaproteobacteria bacterium | reverse complement strand
GACCGGCGGCCAGGTGATCTCCGAGGATCTCGGCATCAAGCTTGAGAGCGTGAACCTCCAGATGCTCGGCACCGCCAAGAAGGTGGTGATCGAGAAGGAGAACACCACGATCGTCGATGGCGCCGGCAAGAAGAAGGAGATCGAGGCGCGCTGCAACCAGATCCGCCAGCAGATCGAGGAGACCACCTCCGACTACGACCGCGAGAAGCTCCAGGAGCGTCTGGCGAAGCTGGCCGGCGGCGTGGCGGTGATCCGCGTTGGCGGCGGCACCGAGGTCGAGGTTAAGGAGCGCAAGGACCGGGTTGACGATGCCATGCACGCCACCCGTGCGGCGGTCGAGGAAGGCATCGTCGCCGGCGGCGGCGTCGCCCTGCTCTATGCCACCAAGTCGCTCGACAAGGTGAAGCCGGAGAACGACGACCAGCGCTATGGCATCGACATCGTGCGTCGTGCCATCCAGGCCCCGGTGCGCCAGATCATCGACAATGCCGGTGCCGATTCGGCCGTGATCGTCGGCAAGCTGCTCGACCAGAAGGACGTCAACTACGGCTTTGACGCCCAGAAGGGCGAGTTCGCCGACATGGTGAAGACGGGCATCATCGACCCCACCAAGGTGGTGCGCTGCGCGCTGCAGGATGCCGCGTCGGTCGCCTCCCTGCTCATCACCACCGAGGCGATGGTGGCCGAGAAGCCGGAGAAGAAGGCCCCCCCGATGCCGGGTGGCGGCGGCATGGGCGGCATGGGCGACATGGATTTCTGATCCAGCCCGAACCGCTTGTTGTTCCGGGAAGGCCGCGGGGAAACCCGCGGCCTTTTCGCTGCCCGGGCAGCCGATTTTCCGTTGTACGGCGGCAATTGCCGAAAGATGACAAAATCATTCCTGCCCCGCGGGGAAGCGTGTAAGCTTGATGCATGTCGCTGGCCCTGTCCCAAGATGCCGACTCGCGGCCGCGCAAGGCGCGCCCGCAGGCCCCCTCGGCCGCCTCCGGCCTGTTGCTGTGGCAGGCCGCCAATGCCTGGCAGCGCCGCGCCCGCGCAGCCTTGCAGGAGGTTGACCTGACCTACGTCCAGGCGCTGCTGCTGATCGCGGTGGACCAGGCGGCGGGCGAGGAGAACCTCACCCAGGGCGCCCTCGCCCGCAGCTGCGGCACCGATGTGACGATGACCTCGCAGGTGCTGCGCACGCTGGAGCGCAAGGCCCTGGTCACCCGCCGGCGCGGGCGCGATGCCCGCAGCCGCGTGCCGATGCCCACGGCCGAGGGCAGGGTGGTGGCCCAGGCCGCCGCGCGCAGCCTGGCCGCGGCCGAGGAAGAGTTCTTCGGGGCGGTGGGCGCGCTCGACCGCATGCGCCGCGCCCTGCAGAAGCTCGGACACCACGGCTGATACGGACGATTTGTCCCGCCTTTGTCGCTGGACAGCGGCGTGCCGAAACGCCTAGCTGAAGCTTCCTTCCCCGGGGGGCGGCAAGGGCGGTGATGGAACTTCCGGTCGAACTGATCTGCAAGCTTGGCCTGGACGGCGAGCGCCTGGGCTTTGTCGGCAGCCTGCTCGACCGGCTGGACACGGCCGCCTGCCTGATCGACGCCGGCAACCGCATCGCCGGCTGGAACGCGAAATACGTCGAGTTCTTCCCCGAGCATGCCGGCCTGCTGCGGCCGGGCTGGGACTATGACGACAACCTGCGCAACTACTTCCGCCACAATGGCGGGATCGACGATCCGGTGCGCTTCGAGGAGGTGCTGCGGGCGGCCATCCACCGCCACCGCACGGTGCGCGAGCCGCTGTTGTTCCAGAAGCGCGACGGCCGCTGGCTCCTGTCGCAGACCTTCTGGTTCGCCGACGGGGCGGCCCTGAAGATCTGGACCGACCGTTCGACCATCATGCGCGGCCAGGATGGCGTGGCCCCGGGCACCGCCGGCGATCCCTGGCGGCATGGCGCCGCCCTGTTCGACGCCGAGGCCCGCTTCGTGCTGGCAACCTCGCGCTATGGCGCCATGTTTCCCGAGGCGCCGGACCTGTTCCGTCCGGGAATCAGCTATGCCGCCCACCTGCGCGGCTTTGCCATCTCGGCCTTCGCACCCGAGGAGGCGGAGCGTATCGAGGCGCTGGCCCGGCGCGCCCATCCGGCCGACCTGCCCGTTGAAGTGCCGATGCGCTTCCGCCGGCATGACGGGCGCTGGTTCCAGATGCGGGAATCGGTGCTCTACGACCGCTCCGTCTATGTCGTCTGGGAGGATGTGTCGGACCAGGTGGCGCTGATGGAGGACAATGCCGCCCTTCAGGACATGGTGGCCCGCCAGAGGGAGGCGCAGGCCCGCGCCGAGCAGGCGCGCCGCGCGGCCGAGCATGCCAACCGCGCCAAGTCCAGCTTCCTCGCCCTGATGAGCCATGAGCTGCGCACGCCGCTGAATGCGGTGATCGGCTTTGCCGAGTTGCTCTCGGCCCGCCCGAGCCCCGAGCAGACCCAGACCTATGCCGCCCATATCCTGGAGAGCGGCCGCCACCTGCTGCAGGTGATCAACGAGGTGCTCGACCTCTCGAAGGTGGAGGCCGGCTCGCAGGAGCTGCGGGCCGAGCCGCTGTCGGCCCAGGGCATGCTGGAGGAGGTGGCGCGCCTGCTGCGCGGGGCGGCCGCCGGCCGCCAGGTCACCTTCGCCATCGCCCCGGCCCCGGCCGGCCTGACCGTGCTGGCCGACCGGCTGGCTCTGCGCAAGATCCTGGTCAACCTGATCGGCAACGCGGTGAAGTTCAGCCCGGTCGGCGCCACCGTGCGCCTGGCCGCGGCAGCCGAGGGCGAGCGCGTGCATATCACGGTCGCCGATGACGGCCCCGGCATACCGCCCGATGAGATCGAGACGGTGTTCGAGCCCTACCGCCAGGCCGGCAACCACTACCTGTCCCAGGAATCCGGCAGCGGTCTCGGCCTCGCCCTGGTCAAGCGCCTGAGCGAACGCCTCGGCGGCCGGGTCTGGGCCACCTCGCCGCCCGGCAAGGGCACGGTGATGACCGTGGACCTGCCGCGTGCGCTGGACCGCTGACCGGCCCCGTCACGCCACCGCCAGCGCCGTTCCGGCCACCAGCCTGCCGCCGGTTTCGACGGTGGCGTAGACGGCCATGTCGACATGGCCGTAACCCTGCATCAGCGCCTTCGGGATGTTCATGTCCACCTCGGCCGTCGCCGGGCTCACATTGGTGGCCGCGCAGCGGTCCACCCGCCCGGTGATGGCCAGCCGGACGCCGCCGATCGCGATCGACCGGCCGACCCAGCCGAATTCCTGCCAGGCCGGCAGCCCCTCGATCCACAGCGAGGCGCGGAAGCGCGCCGGATCGACCGGCCGGCCGACCACCCGCTCAAGGTCCCGCACCGAGGCGAGGTTCAGCAGCGTCAGCCCGGTCTGCGGCACATCGAAAAAGCGGTGGCCGGGCGCTTCGACGAGGCGCACCCGGCCACGCAGTTCGCCGTTCATATAGGCGGCGAAGAACTGTTCCAGCACCGTCGCCCCCATCGGCTGCGACAGGTCGGCGCGGCACACCGTCTTGCCGCCGCGCCGCACCTCCAGCACCCGGCTGTGCGGATCGAACAGGGTGGCCAGCGCGGCGAGGCGCGGATGGCGGGCCAGCACCAGGAAATTGGACTTCGGCAGGAAGGCCGGCGCCGTCGGATCGAACTCGGCGGTGCCGTGCAGCAGGGCCAGCACTCGGTCGAAGGGCAGGCCGCCGCCAGCCTCCACCTCGGCCTCCTCCAGCCGCTCGCCGCTGAGGCCCTTGACGGGATACCGCCACAAGGATGTAACGACCGCATTCATGGGCCGGGAACGATGCTGCGATGCAGCAGCCCTGTCAACCTGTCCCGCCGGGCGGGGATTGCGGCCGGGGCCGAGCCGCGACAATCCGGCCCGCGCGTGTCACCCCTTCCTGTTGCCGCGTGGCCACACCACATTGAGGCCGGAGCCCCGGAGGCCCGGCTGCCCAAGATCGGGGGCCGGCGGGCGGGGTGTCAGACAAGGAGCATACAATGGATTTCGAGAAGCTGACCGACCGCGCCAAGGGGTTCGTGCAGGCAACCCATGCCCTGGCACTGCGCCGCAACCACCAGCGCCTGATGCCAGAGCACCTGCTGAAGACCCTGCTGGACGACAAGGAAGGGCTGGCCAGCAGCCTGATCGGCGCGGCCGGCGGCGATGCCGCACGAGCCCTGGCGCTGGCCGAGGCCGCCGTCGACCGGCTGCCGCGCGTCGAAGGCACCGGCGCTTCCTACGGCCAGGTCGGGCCGGAGCTGGCGCGGGTGTTCGACCAGTCCTGGCAGCTCGCCGAGAAGGCCGGCGACAAGTATGTCACCGCCGAGCGGCTGCTGCAGGCGCTGTCCCTGGCCGAGGGCACCGAAGCCGCCAAGGCCCTGAAGGAGGCGGGCGTAACACCGCAGGCGCTGAACCAGGCGGTGAACGACCTGCGCAAGGGCCGCAAGGCCGAGACCGCGGGCGCCGAGGACGGCTATGACGCGCTGAAGCGCTATGCCCGAGACCTCACCGCGGCGGCCCGCGAGGGCAAGCTCGACCCCGTCATCGGGCGCGACGAGGAGATCCGCCGCACCATCCAGGTGCTGTCGCGGCGCACCAAGAACAATCCCGTGCTGATCGGCGAGCCCGGCGTCGGCAAGACCGCCATCGTCGAAGGGCTGG
>CAZEQG010000292.1:0-4688 GCA_964514295.1 uncultured Alphaproteobacteria bacterium | reverse complement strand
TGGGCGAGGCGCGGCCCATCGGCCCGGCGCCGCAGCACCGCGATGTTGGGGGAGGTGAAGGGCAGGGGACCGGGCCGTGTGCCGGTGGCCAGCAGCAGCCGGTCATAGGCGAGGTGCCGGCCATCGGCCAGGATGACGGTGCGGCCGGCGCGCTCGATGCTGCGGGCGGGGGCCTGCCGGCCGACCAGGACCGTCTCGGCCAAGGGTGCACGCTGGCGCAGTGCCCCGGCAGCACACAAGCCGGCCGGGCCGGCCCCGATGATGACAAGTCTCGCCGTCATGCCAACCGTCTGTCTGCCGGCGGGCAGGGTGCCGCCGGCCAGGCGCCAGGGTTAGCAAGGTGGGGCGCCCCGGTCCATGGGCGGCTGGGCAAAAATTCCACCCCCGCCGCCGCACCGGGGCGGCGGGGCGGCGGGGATGGCCTTCCGGGCTCGGCATGCCCGGAAGGGGAAGGGCGTGGGTCAGCCGGCGGCGTTCACCGCGATGGTGTAGCGGTGATAGGCGCAGGAGCGGGTGGATTCCGCCCGTTCCCGCCACACCGCAAGCGCCTGCTCATAGTCGCCGAAGGGGCCATGCGCTTCCGGCCGGCCGGCCGACAGTTCGCGGAAATCGGTGTCGCGGTATTCGCCGCCGACCACCCAGTACTGCTTGCTCATCGTTTCCTCCACCAAACCCGGGTCTTCAATCTGCGGCCGCCGCCTGCGGCGGCGCCGGGCGGAACTGCTCGGTCTCGGTCGAGCCGGCCATGGCCGTGGTGCTGGACGCCCCGCCCGATACCGCTAGCGCCACCGCATCGAAATAGCCGGTGCCGACCTCGCGCTGGTGGCGGGTGGCGGTGTAGCCGGCCCTTTCGGCCGCGAATTCGGCCTGCTGCAGGGCGCTGTAGTGGGCCATGCCGCGGGCCGCATAGCCGCGCGCCAGATCGAACATGGCGTGGTTCAGGCTGTGGAAGCCGGCCAGGGTGACGAACTGGAAGCGGTAGCCCATGGCGCCGATGGCGTCCTGGAAGCGGGCGATCGTCGCCTCGTCCAGCTTGGCCCGCCAGTTGAAGGAGGGCGAGCAGTTGTAGGCCAGGAGCTTGCCGGGGAAATGCCGGTGCATCTCCTCGGCGAATTCGCGCGCTTCGCCGAGATCGGGCTCGGAGGTTTCCCACCACACCAGATCGGCGTAGGGGGCAAAGCTGAGGCCGCGGGCGATGGCGTGCTCGACGCCGCAGTCCTGGCGCAGGCGGAAGAAGCCTTCCGGGGTGCGCGGGCCGGCAAGGAAGCGGTGGTCGCGGGGGTCGACATCGGCGGTGATGAGCTGGGCCGAATGCGCGTCGGTGCGCGCCACCACCAGCGTCTCCACCCCCATCACGTCAGCCGCCAGCCGGGCGGCGTTCAGGGTGCGGATGAACTGCTGGGTGGGCACCAGCACCTTGCCGCCGAGATGGCCGCACTTCTTCTCGGAGGCGAGCTGGTCCTCGAAATGCACGGCGGCGGCACCGGCCTCGATCATCGCCTTCATCAGCTCGAAGGCGTTCAGCGGGCCGCCGAAGCCGGCCTCCGCATCGGCGACGATGGGGGCGAACCAGTAGGTGTCGCTGCGCCCTTCCAGCCGGTCGATCTGGTCGGCCCGGGCGAGCGCCTTGTTGATCCGCCTGACCAGCGCCGGGGCGCTGGAGGCGGGGTAGAGGCTCTGGTCCGGATAGGTCTCGCCGGCGTCATTGGCATCGGCGGCCACCTGCCAGCCCGACAGGTAGATCGCCTGCAGGCCCGCCTTCACCATCTGGACGGCCTGCATGCCGGTCTGGGCACCCAGCGCCTTCACGTGCGGCTGGCTGTGCAGCAGCGTCCACAGCCGGGCGGCGCCCAGCTCCGCCAGGGTGTGGCGGATGCGGATGCTGCCGCGCAGCCGCTCGACATCGGCGGGGCTGAAGTCGCGGCGGATGCCGGTAAAGCGGCCGGGGCGGCCTTCGCCCGGCGGTGAGGTGTCAGGGCTGTGCATGGATCGTCTCCGACTGGAATGGTTGTTGGGCCGATCACGCCGCGCCGGGCTGTAAATCGCAACATGTGTTGTCGGTAAACGAGAAATCCGGTTGTGTCGCCTCTATATTACAGTTTACAAGCTATATATTGTAAATTCTGTGAGGCGGCGATGAGGGAGTCGCGGATCGGTGGCAAGCTGCGGCGCCTGCGCCGCGAGCGTGGTCTGACCCAGGTGCAGATGGCCGAGGCGCTGGGGATCAGCGCCAGCTACCTCAACCTGCTGGAGCACAATCAGCGGCCGGTGACCGTGCCCGTGCTGCTGAAGCTGGCGCAGAACCTGTCGGTCGACATCGCGGCGCTGACGGCCGAGGATGACGGCCGGCTGGTCGCCGAGCTGATGGAGGCTTTCGCCGACCCGCTGTTCGATGCCGAAGGTGTGAAGGCGCCGGACGTGCGCGATCTCGCCGCCGCCTCGCCCGAACTGGCGCGCGCCGTGGCCGTCCTTTACCGCGCCTACCGCAAGGGCAGGGCGCCGCAGCCGGATGGCGCCGGCGCGCCGGCCGATGAATCGCCCGCCGGCATCCCGTCCGAGGAAGTGTCCGACTTCATCCAGCAGCGCCGCAACCACTTTCCCGAGCTGGAGCTGGCGGCCGAGGCGCTGTGGCGCGACGCGCGGCTCGACCCGGCCGACCTGCCGCGCGGCCTGGCGGGGCTCTTGGCGCAGCGCTTTGCCGTCGATGTCACGGTGCAGCCCGCCGCCGCCATGCGCGGCATGCTGCGGCACTACGACCCGACCAGCCGCAAGCTCACCCTGTCCGAGATGCTGTCGGCCAGCGGCCGCGCCTTCCAGCTCGCCCATCAGGCGGCCCTGCTGGGCGCCCGGGCGCAGATCGAGCGCGCGGCCGCCGGCGGCAAGTTCACCAGCGCCGATGCCGAGAGCCTAGCCCGGGTGGCCCTTGCCAACTATGTCGCCGCCGCCGTGCTGATGCCCTATGACCGCTTCCTGGCCGCCGCGCGGTCCGTGCGCTACGACATCGAGGTGCTGCAGCACCGCTTCGGCACCAGCTTCGAGCAGGTCTGCCACCGCTTCACCACCCTGGCCCGGCCGGGCGCCGAGGGGGTTTCCTTCCACCTGATCCGGGTCGACATTGCCGGCAACATCTCCAAGCGCTTCAGCGCGTCTGGCATCCGCATCGCCCGGTTCGGCGCCGCCTGCCCGCGCTGGAACGTGTATGACGCCTTCGCCACGCCGGGGATGATCCGCATCCAGGCCAGCCGCATGCCCGATGGTGCGGCCTTCTTCTGCCTTGCCCGCACCGTCTCCCAGCCCGGCCGGGCGGCGGGCTGGGGCAGCGGGCCGGATGCCCGCGTCGGCCGCCTCGCCATCGGCATCGGCTGCCCCCTGGCGCAGGCCCGCGACCTTGTCTATGCCGATGGACTGGATCTGGACGATCCGCAGCGCTTCAATCCCATCGGCATCTCCTGCCGCGTCTGCGAGCGGGCCGACTGCCCCGACCGTGCCGCCCCCTCGCTGCATCACCGGGTTGAGGTCGACGAGAACCGACGCTCGCTTTCGGCGTACATGCACGGGCCCTGAGCGCAGGGGGTATTGTCTCCGGACGGCAACCATAAAGGTGTTGTCTGACGCAGTGCCGGGGTTCTATTGTGTATTTTATCCCGGGACATGACGGAATATCGATAAAATCCCGGATGCTTTTGAATTTTCTGTGCCGATTGATCGGCGCAATGGGGGAGTATTCGGCATGTCTTCGCTGCTGTCTCGTCTCAGCATCCAGTGGCAGGTGATCGTCGGCTTCCTGCTGGTGCTGCTGCTGGTTGTGCTGCTGGCGGCCAATGGCTTCCGCGGCCAGCGGCTGATCGGCGCGGAGGTCGAGGATCTGGGCACCGCATCCGGCAATGCCGTGGCGGTCCAGGCGACCTATGCCGAATTCGTGGAAGCCCGGCGCCAGGCAGACGGCTTCTTCGGCGATCGCGGCAGCGGCGATCGCGCCCAGCTCGACGCGCAGCTTGCCCGGGTCGGCGCCGACGTGGCGGCGATCGCCGATCGCGCCCGCCAGGCGGAGACGCGCGACGCGCTGCAGCGGGTGGCGGCGAAGATCAGCACCTATCGTGCGAACCTGGCCCGGGCGATCGACCTTGAGGAGAAGCGGCGGGCGGCGGTGGAGAACACGCTGAACCCGCTGGGCAACGAGATGCAGCGCGGCCTGTCGCGGGTGCTGCGCGCCTCGATGAACGACGACCAGATGGAGGTTGCCGCCGCCGCCGGGCTGGCGGAGGAGGCGCTGCTGCTGTTCCGCCTGGAGGTGCAGCGCTTCTTCACCACCGGCGAACAGTCGGTGGCCCGCGAGGCGCTGGCCAGCATGCTGGCCCTGCGGCGGGGGCTCGCCAGCCTGCTCGACCGCGTGGTCGATCCCGATTCGGCGGAGATCGCGCGTTCGGTCGAGGGCAAGATCGCCGAATTCGGCGAGACCTTCCGCCAGGTGCTGGAGATCACCAACCAGACGAACGAGATCGTGCGCGGCGAGAACGCGCGGCTGGCCGAGGAGATCGGCGGCGAGATGGCGAGCCTGCGGCAGGGCCAGCTCGACCGGCTGCGGCAGCGCCAGGCGGAGGTTGCGTCCACCATGGGAGACGTGGCCACCACCGGTATGATCGTGGCGGGTGTGGCGATAGGAATTGGTCTTGTTCTGGCGTGGCTGA
>CAZEQG010000291.1:0-4709 GCA_964514295.1 uncultured Alphaproteobacteria bacterium | reverse complement strand
GGCGATCCGCGCCCGGCTGGCGGCCGTGCTGGAGCCGGGCGACGTGCTGTGCATCCCCACTACCCCCGGGCCGGCGCCGCGGCTGAAGGCGCCGGCGGAGTGGCTGAACGACTATCGGGGGCGCGCGCTCAGCCTCACCTGCATCGCCGGCCTGTGCGGCCTGCCACAGGTCAGCCTGCCGCTGCTGCGCATCGACGGTGCGCCGGTCGGGGTGTCGCTGCTGGCACGGGAAGGCGGCGACCGGCTGCTGCTGGCCCTGGCCGCCCGGGTCATGGCACCGGGATGAAGGTATCGGCGGCACCGGGCAGGCCCGAGCGTGGCTGGCCCGGCCGGTCGTCCAGCACATAGTGGCTGATGCCCAGGATGATGCGGGCCGGTCCCGGCCCCTTGCGCATCGGCAGGGCCAGCCTTTCGCCATATCCGGTCCGCCCCAGACGGTTGTAGAGCCAGCCCAGATTGTGCAGCACCGCCGGCTCTCCGACCACCCGGCTGTAGATGGCGTGGGTCTTGGCGATGGCATCGGCGGGCATGATCTCGTCGAGATAGCGGCCGCGCAGGGAGCGGCCATACACATCGTTGATCCGCTCGCCCGCCAGGTGGTAGCGGAAGCGGCCGTCCGGCTCGCGCTCGCTCACCCAGGCAAAGGGCAGCAGGCTGGCGAAATGCGACGGGTCGATGTCGGCATAGTCGGGCAGCCTTTCGCCCCGCCGCAGGTCGAGCCAGTAGGCGAGAAGCCCGCGAAGCTTGGCGTCGCGCACAAGGGCGAAGGCGTCGAGCGTCAGCACGGCGGCCGTGGCGCCAGCGGCGACGTCAGCTGTCGTAGACAAGCAGGGAAGAAAAGGGGATGCCCAGCCGGGAGCGGCCGTTGAGGAAGCTCAGCTCCATGATCGCCGCCCCGGCCTGGGCCTCGCCGCCGACCTTGCCGATCAGCGAGGCGGCCGCCTGCATGGTGCCCCCGGTCGCCAGCAGGTCGTCGAGGATCACCACCTTCTGGCCGGGCTCGACCGCGCCTTCCTGGATCTCGATCGTGTCGGTGCCATATTCCAGGTCGTAGGTGTGGCGGATGGTGGGGCCCGGCAGCTTTCCCTTCTTGCGCACCATCAGGAAGCCGCAGCCCAGTTCCAGCGCCAGCGGCGCCGCCACCAGGAAGCCGCGCGACTCGATGCCGGCCAGAAGGTCCGGCTTGTAGGGTGCCACGATCTCGGCCAGGCGCAGGATGCACACTTTCCAGGCCTGCGGGTGGGCCAGCAGCGTCGAAATGTCGTAGAACAGGATGCCGGGCTTGGGAAAGTCCTGGATGTGCCGGATATGCTCCTTCAGGTCCATCTGCCGCCCCTTCTCGCTGCGCTGCAGCGCGACAATAGCGGCAAGCCCGCGCAGGCGCAAACCGGCAGGACGGTACCCGGCCCGGCCCAGGCTGATTGCCGCGCCGCCCCGTTTCGTGCGATTGTGACGGTCAAGGCGCCCCAGTGAACGACGCCGGAGGGACTCGCCCTTGCCATCGGATGACAAGCGCGGCACGACCTCGATGCCGCTGCTGACACAGGAAGATGTCCGCAACCTGCTGACGGACCCGTCGCCCGCCAGCCGCGGCCGCACGGCGGCCAAGGTGGCCGGCGTGTTCGCCGCCGGCAGCCTCGGCGAGGAGGAGCGCAAGCTTGCCGCCGACATCTTCCGGGTGATGGCCCGCGATGCCGAGGTGATGGTGCGCCGGGCCCTGGCGCAGAACGTGAAATCGGCCCCCGGCCTGCCGCGCGACGTGGCCCTGCGGCTGGCCCGCGACGTGGCCGAGGTGGCCGTGCCGATCCTTGAGGAATCGTCGGTGCTGACCGACGAGGACCTGATCGACATCATCGCCGGTGCCGATGCCACGAAGCAGTCGGCCGTCGCCCGCCGCCCGGCAGTGTCGGAGCGGCTGGCCGAGGCGCTGATCGACACCGGCGACGAGACGGTAGTGGAAACCCTGGTGCGCAATGAGGGCGCCCAGATCAGCGAACGCCAGTTCGGCCGCGTGATCGACCGTTTCCCGGCCAGCGAGGCGGTGCAGGGCGGGCTGGTCGCGCGCACGAACCTGCCGATCGGGGTGGCCGAGAAGCTGGTCGCGATCGTCTCCGACCGCCTCAAGGAGCAGCTCGTGCTGCACCACCGCCTGCCCGGCGACCTTGCGACCGACCTCATCCTGCAGGCGCGCGAGCGGGCGACGATCGGCCTGGCCGGGGAGGAGCGCGACGACGAGGAGCTGGAGGCACTGGCCCGCCAGCTGAAGGACAAGGGCCAGCTCAGCGATACCATCCTGCTGCGCGCCGCCTGCCTGGGTGACACCCGCTTCGTGGAGGCCGGCCTCGCCGTGCTGGCCGGCATCCCGATGGCCAATGCCCGGGTGCTGGTCCACGATCCCGGCCAGCGCGGGCTGAAATCGCTGATGGACAAGGCGCGCCTGCCGCGCCGGCTGGTGCCGGTGGTGCGCATCGCGATCGAGATGGCCGATGCCAATGCCTATGACGGCCAGCCGCACGACCGCGAGCGCTTCGCCCGCCGGATGATCGAGCGGGTGCTGTCGCAGATCGAGGACATGGGGGCCGAGCTGGCCGAGGACGACCTCGACTACCTGATCGGCAAGCTGGACCAGCTCCAGACCCAGATCGCCGCCTGACCGCGATGTTCCAGGAGGAGGACGACGGCGCCACCGGCTGGATCGACTTCTTCATGCGCCAGCCCGAGATCACCGAGGCCGAGCGCATGGGGGCGGTGCCGGCAGATGAGCTGGTGTCCTTCCGGCTGGCGATGACCGAGGCCGGCATGCTGGTGAAGCTGAAACGCAGCGCCGGCCCGCCGGTGCTGCTGCGGGTGCCGCCGGAAGTCGCCTTCTACCTGCACGAATATCTCGGCGCCGCACTGCGCGAGCCCGGCGTGATCGACGATTGATCCTGGGCGCCCGCCACCGGCCATGCTATAGGCGCGCGCTTCGTTGGGCGTTGAAGGAACCGCCATGGTCGAGGTCGTGCCGCTGGAAATCCCCGAGGTGAAGCTGATCCGCCCTCAGCAGTTCAAGGATGATCGCGGCTTCCTGTCCGAGACCTACAACCGCGGCGCCCTGGTGCGCGATGCCGGCATCGACGTCGATTTCTGCCAGGACATCCACTCCATGTCGCGGCTGGCCGGCACGGTGCGCGGCCTGCATTTCCAGATCCCGCCCTTCCAGCAGGACAAGCTGGTCCGCGTGGTTCGCGGTGCGATCTACGATGTCGCCGTCGACATCCGCCAGGGCTCGCCCCATTTCGGCAAGCATGTCGGCGCGGTGCTCAGCGCCGAGAACTGGACCCAGCTCTACATCCCCGCCGGCTTTGCGCACGGCTTCTGCACCCTCGAAGCCGACACCGAGGTCGTCTACAAGGTGTCCAACTTCTATTCCGCCGCCCATGACAGGGGGCTGCTGTGGAACGATCCGGCCCTTCGCATCGACTGGCGCCTGGGCGACCGGCCGCCGGTGCTGTCGGACAAGGACAGGCGAAACCCCGTCCTGTCGGCACTTCCCGAACTCTTCACCTATCGAGGCTGACATGAAGGTGCTGGTCACCGGCGGCGCCGGGTTCATCGGCTCGGCGGTGGTGCGGCTTGCCGTGCGCTCGGGCTGGCAGGTGGTCAACCTGGACAAGCTGACCTATGCCGCAAACCTCGCCTCGGTGGCGCCGGTCTCCAACAGCCCCGGCTATGTGCTGGAGCGCGCCGACATCTGCGATGCCGCGGCGGTGCGGGCGATCTTCCAGCGCCACCGGCCCGATGCGGTGATGCATCTGGCCGCGGAATCCCATGTCGACCGTTCGATCGACGGGCCGGGCGCCTTCATCCAGACCAACCTGGTCGGCACCTACACCATGCTGGCCGAGGCGCTGGCCTACTGGAAGGGGCTGGAGGGGGCGGCGCGCGCGGCCTTCCGCTTCCACCACATCTCCACCGACGAGGTCTACGGCTCACTCGGGCCGACCGGCCGGTTCAGCGAAACCTCGCGCTACGAGCCGAACTCCCCCTATTCGGCCAGCAAGGCCGGGGCGGACCACCTGGTGCGCGCCTGGCACCACACCTATGGCCTGCCCACCCTGATCACCAACTGCTCCAACAATTACGGCCCCTACCACTTCCCCGAGAAGCTGATCCCGCTGGTGATCCTGAAGGCGATGCGGGGCGAGAAGCTGCCGATCTACGGCACCGGCGACAACATCCGCGACTGGCTCTATGTCGAGGACCACGCCGCCGCCCTGAAGACCGTGGTCGAGCGCGGCACCCCGGGCGAGGTCTACAACATCGGCGGCAATGCCGAGCGCACGAACCTTCAGGTGGTCGACCTGATCTGCGACCTGCTGGACGAGATGCTCCCGGCCTCCCCGCACCGCCCGCACCGCCAGCTCAAGACCTTCGTGCCCGACCGCCCGGGCCACGACAAGCGCTACGCCATCGATGCCGGCAAGATTGCCCGCGAACTGGGCTGGCAGCCCTCGGTCACCTTCGAGGAGGGGCTGCGGCGCACCGTGCGCTGGTATCTCGACAACCGCGCCTGGTGGCAGCCGATCCTCGACGGCGTCTACGGCGGCGAGCGCCTGGGCAAGACCGGCTGATGCGGGTTCTCGTCACCGGCGCCGGCGGCCAGGTCGGGCGCGCCCTGCTGGCCACCGCCTGGCCGCCGGGCTGGAGGGTGGCCGGCGCCACCCGTG
>CAZEQG010000290.1:0-4726 GCA_964514295.1 uncultured Alphaproteobacteria bacterium | reverse complement strand
GGCAGCGGCAGGCTGCGGGCCGCCGCCTGCAGGGCGCGGAACGCCTCGGCGTCGCCGGCCCGCCTGGCGCTCTCGGCGCCGAGCTGCGCCGCCCAGCCGAGATTGGCGGCAAGACAGAAGGCGCCCCCCTCATAGGCCCAGTCGCCATGCAGGTCGAAGCCGGCCATGCAGGGTGCCAGCGCCGCCAGACCGGAGCCGCCGGCCAGGGCCAGAAGCTGGGTGTTCGCCTGGTAGCTGAAGCCATACATGGCGACCTGCCCGTCGCAGCGCGGCAGGTCGGCGGCAAAGGCCACCGCCTCGGCCCCGTCCGCCTCCTCCCCGGCGAACAGGCTGAAGGCGCCGCTGCTGGCGCCGCGCCCGCGCACGTCCTGCACCAGCACCATGTAGCCGCGCGCGGCGTACCAGGCCGGATGGGCGTAGACCACGGTGGAGGCGATGCGCTTGCCATAGGGCTGGCGCATCAGCAGCACCGGATAGCGCCCCGGCGCGGCCGGCCGCCACAGGTCGCCGGCCAGCACCGTGCCGTCGGTCAGGCGCTGGTCGCAGGCGATCGGCCCCTCGACGGGAAGCGTCTCGCCGGCTGGCATCAGCGCCCGCCCCCGCTGATCACCGCGCGGTCCTCGGCGTCGAGCTCGACCGGCGTTCCCGCCAGCAGCAGCTCGGCGAACTCCTCGTTCGGGGCCATCACCGTCAGGGTGTAGAGCTTGCCGGTACCGGTGTTCTCGATCACATGCTCCACCCCCGGCGGCACCGCCAGCGCGTCGCCCGCCTTCAGCGCCACGCTCTTGCCGCCGGCATGGGCCAGCCCCTCGCCCTTCAGCACGAAGAACAGCTCCTCGGCGGCGGCGTGGGTGTTGGGCGGGGTGCGGCCGCCGGGCTGGAAGATCTCGACCACCGCCGTGAAGCGCGTGCCGCCGGCCCCGGGCGCGAACAGCAGGGCCATGTAGTTGGTGTCGGCCGGGCTGATCCGGTAGGCGGTCAGCCCCTCGGCCGGGCGCAGCAGGGCCTGCCTCATGCCGCAGCCCCGATCAGGGCGGCCGAGCCGGTGACGAAGCCGAAACACTGCCTGACGTTGTAGAGCGTGGCTTCCCAGCAGAACAGCGGCGAGGTGGTGGCGGTGCAGTCTTCGACCATGATGCAGTCATAGCCCAGGAAGTTGGCGTCCTGCAGCGTGCAGAGCACGCACTGGTCGGCGTTGACCCCGGCAAACAGCAGGGTGTCCACGCGCAGGTTGCGCAGGATGCTGTCGAGCGGCGTATCCCAGAAGCCGCTCATGCGGTACTTGTCGACCCGGATGTCGGCGGGCTCGACCGCCAGTTCGTCGACCACCGCGGCGGCCCAGGAATCCTTCTGCAGCACCGGCGCGCCCGATCGCGGCAGCGGGTCGCCCAGGCCGGTGCCGGTGCCGGCGGGCTTGTAGACATGCAGCGTGGCCGGGCTGAGGTTCAGGCGGTCCGGCCGGTTGCCCCAGTTCACCCAGACCACCGGCACCCCGGCCCGGCGCAGCGCCGGCAGCAGGGCGTTCAGCGGCGCGATCGGCGCCCTGGCCGGCGTCACGTCGACGCCGATATGGGCAAGCCAGCCATCCGGGTGGCAGAAGTCGTTCTGCATGTCGATCACCAGCATCGCGGTGCGGGCGAGGTCGATCACCACCGGTTTCGGGGTGGCATCGATCCGCACGGCGCGCGGCGGGGGCGCCGGGCGCGTCAGGTCGGCCAGACCTTCGGACACGCGCCACTGGTTGCGCGGTGTGGCGCCAAGCGGGATCATCGTCAGCCTCCGTCCAGAGCCCCTGGCGGGTTGGCAAGGCGCGTGCCAGCCGGCAGCGGCCGGCGGCCGGCTGCGATGCCCGACACAGTGCCTAGTTTTTCGGCAGAATGCGATGGCGAAGGCAGGCCGGCGGCGGTCACGGCCGCCAGCCGCACAGCGACAGCGCCGATTGCATGTGCGCCGGCACCGGCGCCTCCACCACCAGCGGCGGCTGGCCGGCCTTCAGCGGCAGGACGATGCGGCGGGCGTGCAGGTGCAGGGGCTTGCCCTGCCCCTTCGGGCCATAGGTGGCATCGCCCAGCACCGGGCAGCCCAGGGCGGCGGCATGCACCCTGATCTGATGGGTGCGTCCGGTGAAGGGCTGGAAGGCCACGAAGGACAGGCCGTAGCCGCTGCCCAGCACCCGCCAGCCGGTTGCCGCGGGCTGGCCGTCCGCGGCCGTCACCACCTTCCAGCCGGCCTTGGTCGTCAGCTTCTTCAGCGGCGCCTCGATGCGGCCCTCGGGCTCGGCCGGGCTGCCGCTGACCACCGCCCAGTAGGTCTTTTCCGCAAGCCCCTCGCTGAACAGCCGGCCCAGCTTGCGCAGGGCCTTGCGGTGGCGGCCGAGCACCAGGCAGCCGCTGGTGTCGCGGTCAAGGCGGTGGGCGAGCTGGGGAAGCTGCGGCAGGCCGAAGCGCAGCCCTTCAAGATACATCTCCAGATGTTCGCCGCCGCCAGGCCCGGCATGCACCGGCAGGCCGGCCGGCTTGTCGATCACCAGCACCAGCCCGTCGCGGTGCAGCAGCCGGGCGGCGATGGTCTCGGCACTCCAGCTCATCGGGGCGGGCGCGGGCAGGCAAGGGCGGTCATGGCTGCTGGCATACGCCCGCCGCCGGCCGAAGGCCAGGGCTGACGAAATGGCGGAGCGGCGCCGGCGGCGATGCGGCTAGGATCGCCGCCGGCGGTTTCGCGGGCGGGGGCACATGCAGGCATTGGCGTGGCAGGCGCTGGCGGCGGGGTTTGCCGTCGGGCTGGCGGGCGGGGTGCTGCGCGGCCTCAGCGGCTTCGGCACGGCGCTGGTGATGGTGCCGCTGCTGGTGCTGCTGCTGCCCGCGCCGCAGGCCATCGCCGTCACCATCCTGTCGACGGCGGCAACCAACCTTCTGATGATCCCCGGGGTGCGGCGGGAGGCCGACTGGCCGCTGCTGCGCCGGCTGCTGCTGTTTGCCGTGCCGGGCCTGCCGATCGGTGTAGCCTGCCTTGCCCTGGTCCCGGCCGACCTGCTGAGGCGCGGGGCGGCGATGACCGTGCTGCTGGCGGTGGTGGCGCTCAGCTTCTCGCACCGGCTGACCGGGCGGCCGGGGGCGCGCTCTGCCGCGCTCGCCGGCTTCCTCAGCGGCGTGTTCGGCGGGGCAACCTCGCTGACCGGCCCGCCGGTCGTCGTCTACGGCCTTGCCGCCGGCATCCCGCCGGCCCGGATGCGGGCCACCTTCCTTGCCTATTTCGCCATCCTGCACGCGCTCATCGCGCTGGCGGTGCTGCCGACCGGGCTGGTCGACGGGCTGGTGCTGACCTGGGCGGCGGCGGCCGCACCGGGGCTGATCGTCGGCGGCTGGATCGGCGACTGGCTGTTCCGCCGCGGCGGTGCGCGCATCTACCGGCCGCTCTGCCTGGCGCTGCTGTGCGCCACGGCGGTGCTGGCGCTGCTGCGTTAACGCCGCGTTAAGCCCTTCGCCCGATGCTGTCCGGCGGCCGAAGCGAGGGCCGGCGTAGATGAGCTTGCAACTGTCACACCGCACGCCGCGGGACACTGCGGAGCCGGACCATGGCTGCCATGCCATCAAGGCGGGCGAGGTGTTCGACTATGCCTGGCATGACCTGCTGGTCGAGCGCTGGCGGCGCGCGGCAGAAGGCGGCCGGCTGCCGACCCGGGCCGATTTCGACCCGATCGACCTGCGCTTCTGCCTGGGCAACCTGGCGCTGGTGGAGCCGCTGCCCGGCGGGCGCGACTTTCGCTACCGCGTGTTCGGCTCGGCCCTGGCGGCGATGCTGGGGATGGACCTGACCGGGCGGCTGGTTTCCGACCTGCCGCATGCGGTGCGCCAGCCCCTGCTCGACTGCTATGCCCGCTGCGTGGCCGATGGCGTGCCCTACTATTCCTGGTCGCGCGGCGCCGGCCCGGCGCGGAGCTGGAACTGGAGCCGGGTGATGCTGCCGCTGTCCGACGGGGGCCGGCTGGTGCGCCAGGTGCTGACCCTGGTGATCCCCGACAGCCTCGGCGACCCGGCGTTCTGACGGCGATGTGCGACCTCGGCGACCTTGCGGACTGGCGGCGGGTCTACCGGCCCTGCCCCGTCGAGGCCATCACCGGCGAGGGGCAGCGCGCCCTGACCGAGCGCTGGCTCGACGCCTGGCGGCGGCTCGGGGGCGCGCTGCCGGGGCGCGCCGACTTCCTGCCCGAGGACATGGCGCCCTGGCTGCCCAGCCTGTGCCTGTATGACTGCGTGGCGGTGGCTGGCCGCTGGCGCTTCCGCATGCGGGTCCAGGGCTCGGCGATCCGCGACATGGATGGCGGCGACTTCACCGGCTGTTTCCTCGACGATCTTGTGGTCTCGCACCTGCGGCCGGTGATCCTGCGCGACTATGCCTGCTGCGTTGGCCGGCGGCTGCCCTGCTACACGCTGCGCGGCGTGGTGAACGCACGCGGCGTCGACATGCTGTTCGAAAAGGTGCTGCTGCCGCTGGCCGGCGGCGATGGCGGCCTCGGCTTCGTGCTCGCCTGCATCACCACCGTCGACGACTGCTCGGAAAGCTTCGACCTGCAGGATACCGGCAGCCGCGTCAGGGCGATGCGCGGGGAGTTCGTGGTGGAGCCGCAGCCGCGCGCCTGATCACGCCACGGTTTCCAGCACCACGGGGCGCGGCGGCGGGGCGGTGTCGGCGATGCGGGCGGCGGCCTGGAGGGCGCGGCCGGCCG
>CAZEQG010000289.1:0-4748 GCA_964514295.1 uncultured Alphaproteobacteria bacterium | reverse complement strand
CCTCGGTCGCCGAGGCGCTGCGCCAGATCGTGCGGGGCAATGACCGGCCGCCGGGGCCGGCCCGGCTGCTGATCTGCGGCTCGCTCTACCTCGCCGGCGCGGTGCTGGCGGAGAACCGCTGAGCGCGGTCGTCAGCCGGCCTTGGCCGGGGCGCGGTTGGCGATCACCAGCCCGGCCAGGATGGCGGCGATGCCGGCGGCATGGAACCACTCGAAGCGCTCGCCCAGCAGCAGCACGGCGGCCACCGCCACGAACATCGGCTGCAGGTGGATGAACTGGTTGGCGCGCGACGGCCCCAGCAGTTCGACGCCGCGGTTGTAGCAGAGATAGGCCAGGATCGAGGGAAAGACCGCGACATAGAGGATCGCCCCGAAGGTTGCCATGTCGGCGCGCATGACCGTGCCGGAGGCGATCTCGGCGAGGTAGAGCGGCGCCAGCATCAGGCTGCCGGGCGCGAAGGTGACGGCAAGGAAGGTCAGCGGATGCACCGCCGGCCGCAGGCGCAGGCAGGCCGTGTAGCCGGCATAGGAGACGATGGCCCAGAGCACCAGCAGGTCGCCGGGCGCAAGGCGCAGCGCCAGCAGCACCTCGATGTCGCCGCGGGCCACGATCGCCAGCACCCCGGCCAGCGACAACAGCATGCCGGCGATCTGCGCCCGCCCCACCCGGTCGGCGAAGACCAGCACGGCAACCGCCATGGTACAGGCCGGCATCGCCGATTGCAGCATCGACGCGTTCACCGCGGTGGTGGTGTGCAGGCCGATATAGACCAGGGTGTTGAAGCTGGCGACGCCAAGGAAGGCGAGCAGCAGCACCGCCTTCCAGCCGGCCCGCACGGCCGGCCAGTCGCGCTTCAGCTGCGGCCAGGCGAAGGGCAGCAGGATGGCCAGGCCGATGACCCAGCGCCAGAAGGCGAGCGCCACCGGCGGCACCTCGCCGGCCACCGCCTTGCCGACCAGGAAGTTGCCGGACCAGAACAGCACGGTCAGCGTGAGCAGGATCTGGGGGGTGTCGTAGAGGCGCTTCATGACGGCTGGCACAGGCCGCGACTGCGCCGGGCTTGTCAACGCCGCCTGGCGCATGGCGGAATGGCGCAAATGTCGAAGCTCGCCTTCCGCCCCGCCGCCATCGAGTGCTTCCTGTTCCGCTGCCCGGCGGAGCCGCCGCTCGCCACCGCCTTCGGCGTGATGCGCGACCGCCCGGCCCTGCTGGTCCGCCTGACCGACGCCGAGGGCGCGCAAGGCTGGGGCGAGATCTTCGCCAACTGGCCGCCCGGGGGGCCGGAGCATCGCCGCGCCCTGGTCGGGGAGGTGCTGGCGGGGCTTGCCCTCGGCCGCGACTTCGCCTCGCCCGAGGCGCTGTTCGCCCATCTGACGGCCGCCACCCGCACGCTCGCCCTGCAATGCGACGAGCCAGGCCCCTTCGCCCAGGCCATCTGCGGCCTCGACATCGCCGCCTGGGACCTGGTGGCGCGCCGGGCCGGAGAGCCGCTGTGGCGGCTGCTCGGCAGCGCCGGCAGCCCGGCCGCGTTGCCGGCCTATGCCAGCGGCATCGGCCCCGAAGCCCCCGAGCGCGTGGCCGAGCGCAAATGGCAGGAAGGCTACCGCGCCTTCAAGCTGAAGATCGGCTTCGGCCATGACCGCGATGCCGCCAACCTCGCCGCCATGCGCGCCGCCCTGCCGCCGGCGGTGCTGATGGTCGATGCCAACCAGGCCTTCGATCGTGCCCAAGCCCTGGCGGCGGCGGCAGGCCTCGCGCCCTCGGGCCCGGTGTGGTTCGAGGAGCCGATCGCCGCCGACGCCCCGGATGCGGAGTGGCTGGCGCTTGCAAGCGACTGCCCGCTGCCGCTTGCCGGCGGGGAGAACCTGCGCGGGGAGGATGCGTTCCGGCGTGCCGCCGGCTGGCTCGCGTATCTCCAGCCCGATGTCATCAAATGGGGCGGGCTCAGCCTCGGCCGGCGCATCGCTGCCGGCATCGCGGCCGCCGGCCGGCGCTACTGCCCGCACTACCTGGGCGGCGGCATCGGGCTTGTCGCCTCGGCCCATCTGATGGCGGCGATGGGCGGGGCCTGGCTGGAGGTCGACGCCAACGACAATCCGCTGCGCCAGGACCTTGCCCAGCCTTTCCCGCCGCTGGTCGACGGCGCCCTGGTGCTGTCCGGCGCCCCCGGCCTCGGCGTCGCCCCCGACCTGGCGGCCCTTGCCCGCTGGCGGCGCTGAGTCCCGGCAGGCCGCTCAGCCTGTTGCCTGCGCCCGCCGATTGGGCTACCAAGATTGCCGCGCGGGTGTAGCTCAATGGCAGAGCAGAAGCTTCCCAAGCTTACGACGAGGGTTCGATTCCCTTCACCCGCTCCACATCCTGCTGTTGCGCCGCCTGAGCCGGTGCGTCGCAGCAATCGATGCAGTCTGCGATGGACGCCTCGAATCCAGGCAGGAGGTTCCGGTTGTTGCTCTTGATCAGCATCTTGTGCGCCCGCCTGTAGGAGGCCGCATAGTCCCGCAGGTGCTGCCACAGCCGAGCCGGGTTGCGCCAGTCGGCCAGCCTTTCGCGCAGGCCCTGCCATTCGGCGCGGAAGGGAAGCCAGAGCAGGGCGCGGTTCAGCTGCACCGCCAGCCTGCCTTGCCGGAAGCGGGTGATGGGATAGCCCCATTTCCGGCTGTGCGCCTGGAAGATGATGTCGATGCGCAGCTTGTCGAAGCCGCTCAGCATCGAACTGTAGTCCTTCGCCAGATTCGTGGTCGTGAAGCCCGTCACCTGGCCAGAGGATCCGGAATAGACGTAAGGCAGCCCGTTGAAGGTGCTCTCCAGCATGCAGGGATGCCAGGGAAGGCCGACCGCCTCGCACAGCCCTCGCGTCAGCGCCTCGGGCCTGAGCTTCATGTCCTCGAAGCGCACGCACAGTGTGTTCTTCGTACCGGCGATCCTGCTGCCGCCGACCAGGAAATGCTGCGCCGAGATGGCGCCCCAGAACGCCTCGGCCGGACCGGCGCCGCCATGGTGGATGCGGCCGTTCAGCACCTGCGAGCCGAACGCCTTGAAGGGTTCGCGCACCGTGAAGATGGTGGTCGCGTCGCGGAACAGGCTGGCGAACTTCGCCTTTTCGATGGTCCATCCATGCGCCTGGTGCACGATCGCGTGGGGCTGGCTCGGCAGCGGCAGGCCCCGCGCCGCCATGTAGGCGGCATTGAAGCAGAAGAAGGCCAGCTTGATGGACTTGTTTTTCTCCTCCTGTGAGTTTTCGAATGATGAAGGGGAGAGTTTCTTGAACATCTTCGCAAATGTTGTAATAAGAAGATGATGATCTACGTGAATGTTTTTGTAGGTTTCATTGTATTCCGTGATCTCGTACAGTGACGCGACGCGGCTGAAGGGCAGGATCTCGAGAATTCCGATGATCGCGTCAGAATAGGCCTTGTCGCGGCACGCCACAGAAAGAAGCATGGTCAGGTTGCGTGCGCCGGCGGGAATGGCAAGTATGTCCGGGTGCCCATCGAACAGGCTCGATAGGAGATAGCTTCCCGAGGTTCCGAAGTGGTGGATGCTGATCAGCTTGCCAGGCACGAATTTTGGCGCGAATCCAGCGATCGCGACGCGGCGCGGATCGTAGAGCGGCGCCCGCGCCCGCCAGTAGCGTTCCAGCAGCCGTGACAGATAGGAGGCGGAGTCCATGCAGAAGGCCGCCTGCGCCAGCCAGCGCACCGGCGCCTGCCAGGCCGGGTCGGTTCGCGTCGCCTGGCTGATCAGTGCCATGACCTCGTTGGAGAAGGTCTGTCCCAGCTCGCCGAACAGCCGGTCGCCGCGCTCGAAGGCGGCGCGCCCCTCCGCGGAAGGCTGATACAGCGGGTCGCTGTCGACGCTGATCTCCTTCCATTCGGCTGCGCGCTTCAGGGCCGGCGGCTGGCTCATTGCACCACCGCCGGGAATATGCGATTTAACAGAAATGTCATCGAGGCGGCTTGGTCGCGGTTCTGGTCAAAAATGGCGGCACTCGACAAGCCCGACGGTGATGTGGTTTTCCTGAAGGAATATCGAGGGTTTGATTTTTCTGTCAACAAGAACAATGTGGGCCGACTCAAAGAGTTCATATGAGTATTTTCCCTGATGTCGACAGTCAGAATTTGGTTTTCTGGATTACTGGTCTTTCGGGCTCTGGGAAGACGACTGTGGCGACCTGTCTCGTGGAAGGCATGCGCGCAGCGGGGCGCCCGCCCGTGCTGCTCGATGGCGACCGCCTGAGGGAGGTTCTGGGCCGGGTCGGGGCGCATGACGCGGCGGCGCGCCGGGAGCTTGCCCTGACCTACGCAAGGCTGTGCCGGGAGATTGCCCTTCAGGGCTTCGATGTGGTCTGCGCCACCATCTCCATGTTCGACGAGGTGCGGGGCTGG
The DNA here is from genome assembly GCA_964514295.1 of uncultured Alphaproteobacteria bacterium. Lineage (GTDB taxonomy): Bacteria > Pseudomonadota > Alphaproteobacteria > CAZEQG01 > CAZEQG01 > CAZEQG01. The sequence goes on along the minus strand of CAZEQG010000289.1, from coordinate 363 downwards.
AACAGGCAGAACCTCCCGGGATACCGCGAGATCTACCTGCGCGTGCCGATGGCCGAGCTGATGCGCCGCGATCCCAAGGGCATCTACGCGCGCCAGCGCAGCGCCGGCGAATCCTGGGTCGCCGGCGTCGACCTCGCGGTCGAGCTGCCGACCGCGCCCGATCTGGTGATCGACAATCACGGCCCGGTCGCCGCCCCGGCGGCGGCGGCCCTGATCCTGGAACGCTTCGTGACCGGCCAGCGGCCGTCATGACCGACGGGCAGGACGCGGACCACCGCCGGGCGGTGCTGCGCCAGCGCTTCGGCGCCGCCACCAAGGCGGCGGTGCTCGCGGCGCATGATCGAGGAGGGGCTCTTCGAGCGC
>CAZEQG010000288.1:0-4754 GCA_964514295.1 uncultured Alphaproteobacteria bacterium | reverse complement strand
GCCCGAAGGCGCAGCCCGGCGGCAAGTCGGTCGGCGTCGGCGGCTGGCCCGGGATCGGGTCGAGCCGGCCGCTGCCGGCATCGATGCGCGGCGCGCTGCGCAGCAGGGCGGCGGTATAGGGATGGCGCGGCCGGGTGAAGATGTCGCGCACGGCCCCGGTCTCCACGATCCGCCCGCCATACATCACGGCCACGCGGTGGGCGACTTCGGCCACCACGCCGAGGTCATGGGTGATCAGCACCACCGCGGCCCCGGTCTGCTTCTGCCGGCGTGCCAGGAGGGCCAGCACCTGGGCCTGCACGGTGACGTCGAGCGCGGTGGTCGGTTCGTCGGCGATGATCAGCTTCGGCCGTCCGGCCATGGCCATGGCGATGACCGCGCGCTGGCGCATGCCGCCGGAGAACTGGTGGGGGTACTGCAGCGCCCGCCCGGCCGGATCGGCGATGTCGACCTCGCGCAGAAGCTCGATGGTGCGCGCCGGCGCCTCGGCCGGCTTCAGGCGGCCATGGGCGACCTCGCCCTCGGTGATCTGCCGGCCGACCGGCAGCAGCGGGTTCAGGGTGGTGCTGGGGTCCTGGAAGATCACGCCGATATCCTGGCCGCGCATGCGGCGCAGGGCCTGGGCCGGGGCGCCCACCACCTCCTGCCCGGCCAGGCGGACGGAGCCGGCGATCCTGGCCGTCCGCGGCAGCAGCCCGGCGACGGCAAGGGCGGTGACGCTCTTGCCGGAGCCGGATTCCCCGACGATGCCGACGACCTCGTTCTCATACACGTCGAGATCGACGCCGCGCACGGCCGGGATGGCCGCGCCCGATCCCGCGAAGGTCACGCTGAGCGACCTGATCGACAGGACCGGGCCGGCGCCCGACGGCAGGCTGCCGTCGGGCATCACGAACGGGTTCCCGCTGCCGTCACCGGCGGAACCCGGTGGTGCGCAGGACCAGCATGTTGTCCATGTCCAGCGTGAAGCCGGCCACGTTCTTGGCGGTCACGATCAGGCCCGGGTCATAGGTGTTGGTGGGGATGCCGAAGGCCGCCTCGACCAGCACCTTGTTGATGTTGTCATAGGCCGCCTTCACCTCCGGGCCGGAGCCGATGGTGGTGTCGATCCGCTTGATCGCCTCGACATATTCGGGGTGCGGATGGGGGTCGCCCAGCACCGGGTTGTTGGTGGTGCGGTAGATCGAGTTCGTCGCCACGCGCGAGGGGAACTTCTGGATGTTCCCGATGCCGCCGAAGATCGCGTCGAAACGCCCCTTCAGCATGGCGTCGACCAGTTCCGCCCCCTGCTTCATGTCCAGCTCGATGTTGATGCCGGCCCGCCGCAGGGTGCTCTGCACCACCTGGCTGATCGCCACCACCGGCTGGTTGCCGGCATCGACCACCAGCTTCCAGTTGCTCATCTCCGCCGCGCTGAGGCCGGACTGCGCCAGCAGCTCCTTCGCCTTGTCGAGGTTCAGGGCATAGGTCCTGGCATAGCTCGGGTCATGGGCGGGGCTGGAGGGCGCCCAGGGCAGCGCCACCACCTGGCCCATCCCGGCATAGCCCACCCGCAGGATGCCCTCGCGGTCCATCAGGTAGTTGAAGGCCTGGCGGAACTTCGCGTTGGTGAAGGGCGGCCGCGTGGTGTTGATGCGGAACACCTGGACCAGCGGGCCGGGGCCTTCGAGCACCGGATAGCCGGCCTGGCGCAGGCGGGCGGCGCTGCGCGCGGTGCCGGCATAGATCACGTCGGCACCGCCGGATTCAAGGGCTGCCGTCGCCGCCGCGTCCTCCGAGAAGATGGTCATCACCACTTCCTTGGAGACCGGCTCGCCCGGGCGCCAGTAGTTGGGGTTGGCGGTCAGCCGGATGCGCTGGCCGACCACCCGCTCGGCCAGCATATAGGCGCCGCTGCCGGCCGGCTTCTGCTCCACCGTGTCGATGCCGGCGGGATCGATGATGGTGATGAACTGCAGCAGGTCGGTGATCTGGCGTTCCGGGGCCGGCCCCTTGAAGTTCAGGCGGATGGTGTGGGGATCGACCACCGTCCAGTCCTGCACGAAGGACATGGTCGGATAGACGTTCTTGCCCAGCCGCGGGTCGGCCGCCTTCTTCAGGTTCGCCGCCACCGCCTCGGCGTTCAGGGCGCCGCCGGAGTGGAACTTCACGTCCTTGCGCAGGCGTAGGGTCACCGCCTTCGCATCGGCCGCGATCTCCCAGGACTCGGCCAGGCTCGGGATCGCCTTGCCGTCGGGGGTGTACTCGATCAGGCTGTCATACAGGTTCTTGATCAGCGACGCGTTGATGAAGCTGAACTGGTGCGGGTCGTAGTTGGCGATGTCGGCCAGCAGCGCCACGCGCAGGGTGCCGCCGGTGACCTGCTGGGCCGGGGCCGGCGCAGCCGAGAATGCCAGGACCAGGCCAAGGGCGGCGGCGCCGACAAGGCGGGGCGCATCCGAAAGTCGATATCTCATCGTTGCCTCCTGTTCTGCTCGTTGTCTTGCGGGGGGCCTCAGGCGGCCGGCCGCGCCGCGGGGGCGCGGCGGGGCGCGTGGCGGTCCGTCATCTTCTCCAGCGGGTAGATCGGCCGCGGCAGCCGCGACCAGGGCAGGGTGAACACGTCGGACTGGCCCGGCCCGCGCGTGTCGGCCCGGATCACGCGCGAGGTGATCGGCGCGAAGTACTGGAAATTCGAGGCCGTCTTCAGCACCGCCATCTTGTAGCCGGCCGGCTCCACGCCGAAGGCGCGGTAGACGTCCGGCAGGTTGCCGGCGACGCCGCGCAGCTCGCTGATCAGCAGCGTCACCGGGCCGGCCTGGAACACCGCCGTGCGGCCCATGTCGATCTCGCTGTCCTGATAGCCGCTGACCGGCACCCGGCCCTGGCCCAGGCGGCGGACCACGCCGGTGACCTGAAGCGGGCGGAAGAAGGCGGCGGCCGTTTCGCCACCCAGCGGCAGCGTCACCTCCGCCCCTTCGCCGGCGGCAAACAGCCGGGCGACCGCGCCGGGCGCGATCATCGGCACCAGCGCCGGCCCCTTGATCGCCAGGCGCAGCATCGCCTCCAGGATCAGGTTGCTGTCGCCGGCGGCACCGCCGAACACGGTGTCCCCGGTGTCGCTCAGCACCACCACCCCGGCGCTCTCGGCATCGGCCTGGCGCACCGCCTCGTCCACCGTCACCGCCTGCCGCACCAGGAAATCGTCGCGCAGCGACCAGGCGAGATCGGCCAGCTCGCCAGCCAGCCGCTCGGCCAGTGCCATGTCGCCATCGGTCACCACCACGGCGGTCCAGCCGCCCTCCTCGACGTCGAGCCAGGGCTGCATCGGGAAGGGGGCGGCCTGGAGCACCCGGGGATCGGCCTCCATGGCGCGGGCGCGGTCGAACCACACCTTCATCGGGCCCTGAGCGGTCAGGAACTGCTCCTGATGGGTGACCAGCGGCACCTTGGCGAAGGCCATGGCCGGGCGGATGCCGTCGCGGATCAGCCGCAGCAGCAGCCCGGTGCCGATCCGCCCGGTGTCGAAGGGGTCGTGCGGCTGGGTGCGGTGGCCCACGATGGCGTCGACCGACCGGACCATCCGGGCGGTGACGTTGGCGTGGTGGTCCAGCCCCAGGACGATCGGCACCTGCGGTCCCAGCAGCTCGCGGCACAGGGCGGCCTGCTCGCCCTCGACATCGTCCAGCCCTTCGGCGGCGCAGGCGCCGTGCAGCTGCAGGGCAAGCCCGTCCAGCCGCCCGGCGGCCCTCAGCCCGGCGGCGATGCGCTCCAGGAAGAAGGCGCGCGCCTGGCCGTCGATGCGCCCGCCGGCCACGGCATGGGCGCGGATGATCGGTACCGTCTCGACCGCCAGCCCGGCATCGGCGATGGCGCGGAAATGCCCGCCGATCTGGCCCAGGCTTCCCACCTTCTCGACGATCGCCTGGCCCTCGAACAGGCCGAAGGCGCGATAGTCGCGCAGGGTCGTGGGCTGCGGGTTGAAGTCGTTGGTCTCCTGGGAGACATGGATCAGTCCGATGCGCATCGGGTCCTCTCGCCTAGAAATACGTCTTCACCGCGTCGACCACCGTGTAGTCCTCGTCCACCACCATCAGCAGGTCCCACTTGTCGAAGGTGGTACAGGGATGCGCGATGCCGAAGCACAGCATGTCGCCGACCGCGAGCGGGCTGTCCGGCGGCAGGGCCAGGTGGCAGTGCTGGTCGTTCAGGGCGGTCACGGCATGGCCCGCCGGCATCGGCGCGGGCACCTTCATGGCCCCGGCACGGAACCAGGCGGTGGGCTGCGGCAGGGCGGCGTCGTGGCTGACGTCGCGCTTGCCCATGGTCACGATCGCCTTCGCCGGCTCCGGGCGGGACTGCACGAAGGCCCACACCTCCAGCGCCGGCTCCAGCCGGCCGGGCGGCAGGGCAAGGCGCGTTTCCTTCAGGATGCGCTCATGGGCACGGGCATAGCCGCCGCTGTCATGCGTCAGGTAGCAGCCGCTGCGGATCACCTTCAGGACCTGCCGTCCGCCGAGCCGCGCCGCCGCGAAACGCTCGCCCACCCGGTCGTAGAAGGCGCTGCCGCCAGCGCTCAGCACGATCTGGCCGGTATCGCCGAACAACCCCTCGGCCGCCGCCGCCTCGGCCACGGCGATCACCTGGTCGAGCAGCGCATCGACCGTGGCGGTGTCCGGCAGGATGCCCTCGAAGCATTCGATGCCGCAGAGCCGCAGCCCCGGTGCCGCCGCCACCGCGCGGGCCAGCGCCAGGGCGCCGGCGAGGTCGCGGGC
>CAZEQG010000287.1:0-4756 GCA_964514295.1 uncultured Alphaproteobacteria bacterium | reverse complement strand
TCCCGCACGGCCGCATCGGGCTGGGTTGCCGCAACCAGCGCCGCGACGCCGCCGCGCAGCCTGGCAAGCCCGTCCGGCGTGGCGGGGTCGAAGCTCAGCGCCGGTGTCGCCGCCGGCCGGGTGTGGCGGGCGGGATCATAGGCGGAAGTCGCGGCGATGCCGGTCATCGGGGGTCGCACCCTGGCCTGTCCTTGCCGGCCAGCATGGACCGATCGCGGGCCAAGGTAAACCGGTGCCGCGCCTATCCCGGGCGCACCATGGCCCGGCCCTCGGGCTTGTCGACGAATCCGAACTTCGCATACAGGCCATGGGCATCCCGGGTGCCCAGCATCCAGCGCCGCAGCCCCTGGAGGTCGGGATGCGCCAGCATGGCCTCGACCATCCATTTTCCCAGACCCAGCCCCTGCACCGCCTCGATCACGTAGATGTCGGTCAGGTAGGCGGCGGTGGCGTAGTCGGTGATCACCCGGCCGAAGCCGACCTGGCTGCCATCCGGGGCGTAGAGGCCATAGCACAGGGAATGCTCGATGGCGCGGTCGAGCCGGGCCCGGTCCATGCCCTTGGCCCAATAGCTTTCCTCGGCGAGGTAGCGGTGGATGGCGGGGCGGTCGAGGCGCGCGCGATCGGTCGACAGGACATAGCCGTCCGCCCGGGTCAGGGTGGTGCTCAAGCCCCACCCCCCTGCCCGGCACCCTGCCCCTGCCCCTGCCCGGCCCGCAGATAGATCTCGCGGTCGGTGCGGTGCATCAGGTGGCCGGGCGCATTGTCATCGGTGAAGCCGAAGCGGCGGTAGAGCGAGACGGAGCGCGGCCCGCTCATCAGCATCCAGCGCCGCAGCCCCTGGAGACCGGGATGCGCCAGCACGCATTCCATCAGCCAGGTGCCAAGCCCGCGCCCGCGGTGGCCATCGAGCAGGAACACATCGCCCAGATAGGCAAAGGCCGCATGGTCGGTGACCACCCTGGCATAGCCCACCATCGCGCCGCCGGTGAACACGCCGAAATTCACCGAATGCGCCACGAAACGTTCCACCACCTCGCGCGGAATGCCGGGCGACTGGCGGCCGGCGGCGAGATAGCGCTGCACAACGTCGATGTCGATGCGCGCACGCTCAGTCGAAATCTCGTAGCCGTCGCGCTGCCAGGCTGCATCGCTCACACCACCACCTCCAGCCCATCAAACCCGGGTTCCACCCCCGGTGGCAGGGTGGCCTTCAGCCGGGCATAGTCAAGGGTCTGGTTCATGTGGGTCAGGATCGCGCGCTCCGGCTTGAGCCGGGCGATCCATTCCAGGGTCTGGGCGAGGTGGGAGTGGGTCGGATGCTCTTCCACCCGCACGCAGTCCACCACCCACACGCGCACCCCCGCCAGCACGGCGAAGGCCGCCTCGTCCAGCGCCTTGCAGTCGGTCGAATAGGCCATGTCGCCGAAGCGGAAACCCAGCGAATGGTTGCCATAGCCGTGGTCCTGCCGGAACGGCTGGAAGGTGATGCCGCCAAGCTGGAACGGGCCGTCGATGACATGGGGGATCAGCTTGGGCTTGTACCAGACGCGCGGATTGTTCATCGGCGCGAAGACATAGCCGAAGCGACGCTCGATCTCGGCCATGGTGGTGGCGTCGGCATAGACCGGCAGGGGCCGGTTCACCACGTGGTTCACGCTGCGCAGCTCGTCGATGCCATGCAGGTGGTCGGCATGGCCATGGGTATAGACCACGCCGGTCAGCCTGGCGTCGCCGGCGGCCAGAAGCTGCTCGCGCAGGTCGGGCGAGGTGTCGATCAGCACCCGGGCATCGCCCTCGCTGACCAGCACCGAGGCCCGGGTGCGGCGGTTGCGCGGCTCGGCCGGATCGCAGTCGCCCCAGTAGCCGCCCGGCTCGCCGCTCAGCAGCGGCACCCCGGTCGAGCCGCCACATCCAAGGATGCGCAGGCGCATGCGGCCTGCCGTCAGGATGCCCGGCGGCCCGGCCTCACGCCGGAACCCGGGTGAACAGCCGGTGGAAGTTCGCCGTGGTGGCGGCGGCGAGCGCCTCCGGCGCAATCTCCCTCAGGGCGGCGACCGCCCTTGCCGTCTCGGCAACGAAGGCGGGTTCGTTGCGCTTGCCGCGAAAGGGCACGGGCGCAAGATAGGGCGCATCGGTCTCGACCAGCAGTCGGTCCAGCGGCACCTGCCGCGCCGTCTCCCTGAGATCGCCGGCGTTCTTGAAGGTGACGATGCCGGACAGCGAGATGTACAGCCCCATACCGACCGCCGCTTCCGCCAGGGCGCGGCCGCTGGTGAAGCAGTGCAGCAGGCCGGTGAAGCGGCCCCTGCCCTGCTCCTCCGCCAGGATCGCGGCGGTCCGGTCATCGGCATCGCGGGTATGGACGACGAGCGGCAGGCCGGTCTCGCGGGCGGCCGCGATATGGGCGCGGAAGGATCTTTCCTGGGCGTCGCGCGGGCTGCTGTCATAGTAGAAGTCCAGCCCGGTCTCGCCGATGCCGACGACCTTGGGGTGGGCCGCCAGATCGATCAGGGTACGCGCGTCGACATCCGGCTCGTTGCCGGCCTCATGCGGATGGATGCCGACCGTGCACCAGACATTGTCGTAGCGCTCGGCGATCGCCCGCACCCCGTCCCACTTCGACAGGCGGGTGCCGATGGTCACCATCTTCGCCACCCCGGCATTGCGGGCGCGGGCCAGCACGGCGTCCAGCTCGCCGGCGAAATCCGGGAAATCGAGGTGGCAGTGGCTGTCAACCAGCATCGCCAGCCTCGACGAAGCGCGGGAACACGCCGGTGGGCGGCGGCAGGGCGGTGCCGGGCACCAGGGGGGCGGACGCCACGGCGGCAAAGTCGCGCGCCCCCTCCGGCACCGACAGCTGGGCCAGCAGCCGGGCCGCCGAGTCCGGCATCACCGGCTGGATATGGATGGCCAGGATCCGGATCGCCTCCAGCAGCGTCCACAGCACAGTCACCATCCGGGCCGGATCGCTCTTGCGCAACGCCCAGGGCGCCTGGGCATCGACGTAGCGGTTCGCCTCGCCCACCACCTTCCACACGCATTCCAGCATGCGGTGGATGGCGTAGTCGGCCATCTCCGCCCGGCAGGCATCAGGCAGCGCGCGCGCCGCCGCCAGCAGCGCCTCGTCGGCCGCGGCCAGGGCGCCCGGCGCCGGTACCGCCGCGCCGGCGTTCTTGGCCACGAAGGACAGCACGCGCTGGGCGAGATTGCCAAGATCATTGGCAAGGTCGGCATTGATGCGCTGGATGATGGCGGCACGGCTGATCGAGCCATCGCCGCCATAGGGCACCTCGCGCATCAGGAAATAGCGCATGGCATCCAGCCCGAACTCGCCGCGCATCGCCTCCGGCGTCACCACATTGCCCAGCGATTTCGACATCTTCTGGCCTTCGATGGTGAGGAAGCCGTGGCCGAACACGCGGGCCGGCAGCGGCAGCCCGGCCGACATCAGGAAGGCCGGCCAGTAGACGGCATGGAAGCGCACGATGTCCTTGCCGATCACGTGCAGGTCCGCCGGCCAGTAGCGCTGGAACAGCGGCGCCGTCTCGTCGGGATAGCCAAGCGCGGTGATGTAGTTGGTGAGCGCGTCGAGCCAGACATACATCACATGCCGTTCATCGCCCGGCACCGGCACGCCCCAGGCGAAGGTGGTGCGCGACACGGAAAGATCGGCCAGGCCGCTCTTCACGAAGGCCACCACCTCGTTGCGGCGGCCGGCGGGCTGGATGAAGTCAGGGTTCGCCGCGTAGTGCCGCAGCAGCGGTTCGGCATAGTTCGACAGGCGGAAGAAGTAGCTCGGCTCCTCCACCCATTCGACCTCGGCACCGGAGGGCGCGCGCAGCTTGCCATCCTCGCCGCGGGTCAGCTCGTCCTCGCCGAAATAGGCCTCGTCGCGCACCGAATACCAGCCGGAATAGTTGCCCAGATAGATGTCGCCCTTGGCCAGCAGCTTCGCCCAGATACCCTGGGACGCCCGGTAGTGCCGATCCTCGGTGGTCCGGATAAAATCATCGTTCGAAATGTTAAGATCGATCGACATCTGCCTGAACATACTGGCAATACCGTCGCAGAATACCTTCGGCTCCTGACCCGCCGCGGCGGCCGTCTTCGCGACCTTCTGGCCATGCTCGTCGGTGCCGGTGAGGAAGCGCACGTCATAGCCGTCCAGCCGCTTGAAGCGGGCGATGACATCGGCGGAGATCGCCTCATAGGCATGGCCGAGATGGGGGGGGCCGTTCACATAGCTGATGGCGGTGGTGAGGTAGAATTTCGGCCTGTCGGACATCGACGGTTTCCCCGGTGACGGTTCCCGGCGGCGGCGCGTCAGGGCCTGGCGTCGGGCGCCAGGCCGAGGAACACGTCCAGCACTACCTGCCTGCGGTCGAGATTGAGCGCCTCGGCGCGGGCCACCAGGCGCCGCGCGTTGTCCCACAGCGTCAGCCAGCGATCAAGGCCATGGATGCCCAGCAGGTGCCGGCGCAGCGACAGCTCGGACGCCGGTGCCGGGGCACCCCGCAGCAGCCGCGACAGCATGTCGGTCAACAGCGCCATCGCCGCCTCGAATTGCGGTTCGGCCCGGGCGGCGGCGAGGCGGTCGGCGAACCCATGCAGGCGCTGCGGGTCAAGCCGCGGCAGGTCGGCCAGCAGCCCCAGAATGTCCGCGTGCAGCACCGCTGCCCCCGCCTGGGCCAGGGCGATCGCCTGGCCCGGGCTGCCGCCGGCCAGCTCCGTCAGCAGGGCGCGGTCGGCATCG